>DAOVZQ010000113.1 GCA_030635025.1 bacterium | reverse complement strand
TTGTCGATGAGACGCTGCGACGGAAGGCCCTGCTGCCTATCGAGCGCATGCTCGCCCTGAGCTGAACCCGGGGAGTCCGCTTGCGAACGCCGGTCTATCTTGATCATCACGCCACCACTCCGGTGGATCCCGCCGTGATCGAGATCATGAACACCGTTTTGCGCGAACACTTCGGTAATCCGGGGAGCGCCCACGCTTTCGGGTGGGCGGCGGCCGCTGTGGTCGACGAAGCCCGCGGGCATCTGGCCGAGTTGTTGGGCTGCGAACCCCGCGAGATCGTGTTCACCGCCGGCGCGACCGAAGCCGACAACCTGGCCCTGAAGGGGCTGGCGAACCTTCACCCGCGACCCGGCCGCATCGTTACATCCAACTTGGAGCACGATGCGGTGGCGAGGCCCCTGGCCGACTTGGCGCAGAGGGGCTGGGAGGTCGTAGAGATTTCGTGCGGCCGCGACGGTCTGCTCTGCATCGACGACCTGAGCGTCGCCGTCACCCCCGAAACGGCGCTCGTCTCCGTTCTCGCCGCGCAGAATGAAATCGGCACCCTCCAGCCCTGGGCCGAAATTGGAGCGCTCTGCCGCGAGCGCGGTGTGTTTTTTCACACCGACGCCGCTCAGGCCGTGGGACGGGTACCGCTCGATGTCCGAGTCGATCAGATAGACCTGCTCTCCTTGTCGGGACACAAGTTCTACGGGCCCAAGGGTATCGGTGCGCTTTATGTCCGGGCCGGCCGGGGAGGGGTGCGTCTGCGGGGGATGATCACGGGGGGGGGGCAAGAGCGAAATCTACGGTCCGGGACGCTGAACGTGCCCGGCATCGCGGGTCTTGGTGAGGCCGCGCGGTTGGCTTTGACGCGACGCGATTCCGATGCGATCCGACTGCGTGAAATGGGGAAAGCCCTACTGGGATACATCGTCTCAAACCTGTCCGGCACCCGCTTGAACGGCGCGAGCGAACCGCGGCTGCCCGGCAGTCTGAATCTATCCTTCGACGGCGTTGATGCGGCCGGCCTGCTGCGTGAACTGCCTGTCCTGGCCCTGTCGACGGGTTCGGCCTGCTCGGCCGGGGACGGCCAGCCCTCGCGGGTGCTGCAGGCGCTCGGGTTGTCGGAACGGGAGTCGGCGTCCAGCCTGAGGATTTGTCTGGGACGGAACAACACGGACGAGGAGGCGGTGTTCGCCGCCGAGCGGATCGTTGAGGCCGTGCGGAAATTAAGAGGGGAGCGGGAGGCCGGATAGACCTCCCGCCGGTCGATTGCCTAGTTGGTCAGGGCGAGCGAGATGCGCTTGCGCTGTTTGTCGATCTCCACGATGCGCACCGAAACCTGTTGGCCTTCCTTCACGACATCGCTGGGATGGTAGACCCGTTCCGTGGCCAGCGCGGAGACGTGGATCAGCCCCCGGACTCCGGGCAGCAACTCCACGAAGGCGCCGAAATCGGCCAGTCCCGTGATCACGCCCTCGTACCATTCTCCCATCTTGAGTTTGTCGTCGATCCCTTCCCAGGGGTCGCTCTCGAGCGCCCGCAGGGATAGGCTGACGCGCTCGTTGCGTCCCTCGCCGAGGTTCTGGATGTCCATAATCTTGACGGTGATCTCCTGGCCTTCCTGCAGGAGGTCGCTGGGGTCGCCGATCCGTTGGTGACTCATCTCCGAAACATGGATGAGCCCCTCCACACCACCGATGTCCACGAAGGCGCCGTAGGGCATCAGGCGGACGACCTTACCGTCGCACACGTTGCCGATGCCCAGGGTCTTGCGGGTCTCCACGGCGAGAAGCTCTTTCTCTTCGCGCATGATCACGCGACGTGAGACAACAAGTCGCCGGCCGCCCTCGGAGAATTCAATGACCCGGAATTCCAGGGTCTTGTCCACCCACTTGCCGGGGTCGTCCACATAGCTGTCGTCGATCTGGGATACAGGGCAGAAGGCGCGGTGCTCCCCGAGCATGACCACGAAGCCGCCCTTGTTGGTCTCCTTGACTTTGCCGGTGAGGGGGACGCCGCTGGCCAGCGCCTCTTCGATCACCCGCGTATCCTTGCCCTGGGCGCGGTGCTTGAGGGCCAGTTTCATGTCGGCGCCCTTACCGGTCACATAGGCGGTGATCGTGTCACCGATCTTGTGCTGCAGAACGCCCTCGTCATCACTCAGGTCGGTCGTGGAGATAGGGAGCTCGCTCCGGCCGCCGTAATCGATGAAACACTCGGTCTCACCTGTCTGGATCAGGGTGCCGGATAACTTGTCGCCGGCGCGGGGTTCGGGTACCTGCTCTGCGGCCGCAGGTTCCTGTTCGGAGAGGAGTTTCGCGAATTCGTCGGAGCTTACTTCGTCGTCGTCGTGGCGGAGGTCGTCGTCGGTCATCAGGGTGGTCCCGGTTCAGGTCGTGTCTTGGCGCCGACGCGCGGCGCCCGAACCATTCGACTATAGCATACGACTGTGCATTGGGTACCAAGAAACGTCGGTCCGTCCGCTTTTCGTATTGTGTTTGGCGCCGGTGAAAAAAGTTGGCATATGGACCCATGGAGCCTAGCCTTCCCAGGGTCGACCTTTGGGGATCGGGTGGCGATAGATCGCGACCTTGACCGTCTCGTTTACGAGGAGTCTGTGTGATGTCACGCCGGATGTTGAGCTCGATCGCTTTCCTGCTCGTTTTTGCCGTGAACTCCGTGTTTGGCGCCGCCGTGGTTCCGGTCGGCGAGACCGCTCTCACGTTCGGAGGCGATCTTCGCGTACGGGGCTACGCGTTGGAAAACATGTGGGATCTAGATGACGCCGACGATGGGGATCGCTGGTCGGTGCTGCGCAACCGTACAAGGTTCTTTGTAAAGGCCGAACTCCCGCGCGACACGCGGGCCTTTTTGCGGGTGGCCAACCAGAACTGGGGCGCCGGCGTCACGGGCAGCGATCCGGCCGATCGCTGGGAGGCCGACAACAAGAGCGCCAAGGTATTCGTGGACGAGGCCTGGATCGAATTGGGCGATGCTTTCGGTCTGCCTCTCGATGCTCGCGTCGGACGTCAGACCGTGTCCTATGGCAGCGGGTTCGTCCTCTTTGACGGTCAATCGCAACTGGCCTCGACGGCCAACTATCTCGACGGCGTCCGGCTCAGCTTCGAGATCATGCCGGGCTTGACGGTCGACGCTCTCCACTTCAAGGACCAGGAAAACGCACGAGACGATGCCGCGGTCGACGACCTGACCCTGACCGGGCTCTATCTGACCCACCATCCCGATGATCATACCAGTCGGGAAGCATACGTATTACGTCGCGAAGATCAGATCCTCGGCAAGGACGTTCGGCTCTTCGGGGGACGTCTCGCGGGTGGCTTCGGCGATGCCGTGGACTACGATCTGGAGGGCGGACTGCAGCGAGGAGACCTGGCGCCAGACACGGCGCATGAGGCCTGGGGTTGCTCGGCCGAGATCGGTTTCACCTTCTCGGATGAACCGACCGGCGTGCGCGTCTTCGGCGGTTTCGTTGGTCTGAGCGGCGACGATCCCGCCACCCTCGATACGGGCGAGCGCTGGGACGTGTTCTACGGCGGCTGGCCCCGCTACGGTGATCTGCTCGCCTGGCTCTATCTGAACCTGGGGCCCGGTAATGCCATGTCGGCATACGACCCTGCCTACGCCGCGGCCAGCAGCGTTGGAGGCGAGGTCGTCTACGGCAATCTGTTGATGACCACGGCCGGTCTGGACATTAAGCCCACGCCCCGGTTGAATGCCCGCGTCTCGTACTCGATCATGAAAACCCACCGGGCCGCCGGCTCCAATGAAATCGGTGACTACTACCAACTCCGGATCCGCTACCAGTATGCCGAGGGCGTGAGCCTGGGTCTCTATGCTGGTTTGTTGGACCCGGGCGCCGCTTACGGTCCGGACGCCGACGCCGTTCACGAACTCTTCTGGGAAACCGTCCTGAACTTCTGACCACGGAGATGGGAAGATGACCGTCAAGACACTCGTGATCGCCGCTTATGCGCTGATGATCATCGGCGTGGGTATCGTCGGCCTGAGACGGACGCGCTCGTTCAACGATTTCTTCCTGGGCGGTGGCGATGTGGGGCCCTGGATGACGGCCTTCACCTACGCGACGGCCTATTTCTCCGCAGTGCTGTTCATCGGTTTCGCCGGCAAGATCGGCTGGGGGTTCGGTTACTCGGGGCTGTGGATCGCCCTGTGCAACGCCCTGTTCGGGGTGTTGTTCGTGTGGGGCGTTCTGGGCCATCGTATCAAGCGCATGTCGGTGGACTACGACGTGGCGACCATGGCCGAGTTCTTTGAGAAGCGCTACGACAGTCGCTTTCTGAAGCTCTTCGCATCGATCGCCGTGTTCATTTTCTTCATCCCGTATTCTGCAGCCGTGTTCATGGGGCTCTCGTATCTGTTCCAGGCCAACTTCACCATCGATTACACCTTGGCATTGGTGCTGATGGGGAGCTTTACGGCTCTCTACCTGGCGCTTGGCGGGTACAAGTCGATGGCCATGGTGGATGTGGCTTTCGGCATGATCATGCTGGTGGGCGTGGCGATCCTGCTGGGCTTCACCCTTAAGGCGGGGGGAGGGTTGCCGTCCATTACCGAGCAACTTGCGGCTATCAATCCGAAGCTGACCGCCGCCGTGGGCCCTCCCGGGTTATGGCCCCTGTTCTGTCTGATCTTCCTGACCAGCGTGGCGCCTCTGGGCATGCCGCAGCTTGTGCAGAAGTTCTACGCTATCAAGGATCGCCGGGCGATCCGCATCGGTATGGTGGCCTCGACCTGTTTCGCGCTGTTGATTGGCGGCGTGGCCTACTTCACCGGCGCGGCGTCGCGCCTGTTCCCGAGCCCCGAATCCTCACCCACGGCATTCGCCGACGGGAAGCCAGTCTTCGATGCCCTGATGCCGGAGATGCTGGCCCGGGTCGTGCCCGAGTCCCTGTCGGTGCTCATGCTGCTGCTGATCCTGTCGGCCAGCATGTCGACGCTCGCGGCCCTGGTACTGATCTCCAGTTCCGCAGTGGTCAAGGATCTGTATGCGGGGTTCCTGAACCGTAGCTCAAGTGACGCACGGCTGACCGGCCTGATGCGCGTTGCAAGCGTAGGCTTCGTGTTGGTCTCGGTAGTGCTGGCCTATTTTCGGCCGGCGACCATCGTGGCGATCCTGGGTGTATCCTGGGGCGCCATCGGTTCGGTTTTCCTGGGGCCGTTCCTGTGGGGGCTCTTTACGCAGCGGGCGGGACGCGCAGGCGCCATCGCGGCATCGGTTCTGGGGCTTGCCGTCTGTGTGGGGATGTATGCCGCAGGTCGGCCTTCGCCCGAGGCGGGGACCATCGGCATGATGGTCTCCTTGGTGACCGTACCGCTGGTGAGCCTGTTCACACCGGCTTCGCGCGCTTAACTGATATTAGGACAGTCGGCTAAGAGGGACGCCTCATGGCGTCCTTATGGCATGTATAATAAGCTTGACACAATGTCCAATAAACTATACCATGCCTCCCATGAAACCCAAACACGACATCATCAGCCACCTGCGCCGCCACCGCCTCCTGGCTGATGGCTTGACGCAACAAGATCTGGCAGATCGGATCGGTGTCACCCGGCAGACGATCCTGTCCATAGAGAAGGGCAAGTATAGCCCGTCGGTGGGACTGGCGCTCCGATTGGCCCAGATCTTCGACGTCCCGGTCGAGGACTTGTTCGAACTGGAAGAGGGGGAGACCGATGACTAGCTCGAACACATTCGTCGCCTGGTTCAAGTCGCCGTCGAATCTCGTGGCCGGCAGTCTGGTCCTGGGGGTCCGCTGGTCGCGCCCGGCTTGGCTTTGCTGGCCATGAAGAAGACGGAGGATCTTGAGGAGGAGGTCTGATTCGAGACCACGGAGGGACACGTCTTGAACCCAAAGGGGGAGACTCATGAAAGCGAAACGCATTGTCTCGAGTACGGTACCGTTTCTACTCATCACCGTCCTTGCCATGATGATACCGGCAGTATCCAGTGCGGACGAAGTGACAGCGCTTAAAGTGGGGGTCTACAATTCACGCGGCGTGGCGTTGGCGTACGGCAGCTCCCCGGCAGTCGAGCAACAATTCAAGGATTTAAAGACCCAGCACGCCACCGCCAAGGCGGCCGGAGACATGGACACCGTGCGCGAACTCGAAGAACGCGGTCCCTGGCTGCAGGAGCGCCTCCACATGCAGGTCTTCGGCAACCTGCCCGTCGACGATATCCTGGAGGGTCGCGAAGCGATGTTGGCCGAGGTGGCGCGGGAAGCGGGAGTGGTGCTGATCGTTTCCGAGGTGGCCTACAGGCTGCCCTACGTCCAGACCGTCGATGTGACGGTGAACATAGCCCGCAGATTAGGCGCCGACGGGGAGACGCTGGCAAGGCTGCAAGAAATCAACACCACTGAACCTGTCGCGCTGCCCTTCGATTTCTCGGATGAATAGTGACTGGAAGAGTGTGCCATGGGAGGACCGATTTTTTTGTGAGCAACTGGCTTCCTGAATAGTTTTGGAACCGGCCTCACAGATCATGTATGTTCAAAGTGACTTAAATATGGTTTTCCTGTTTGGTTTGTGTATCGAATATTCGTTTTGATCGGGAGAACGTATGTCCCACTAAGTCGAGGAGTGCATCATGAATCGTGTTTGGGTTTTCAGTATCGTGTTTCTGCTGATCTCGACTACTTCCATGGCAACGCCTTATCAGATCCACTACTTCGAGGATTTCCAGGACGATGAGTTGGCTTACATGTTCACCTGCCCATTCCTGGTTGATGAACCCCCTGTAAACCCAGGCGAGTCGTACGCATTGATCGTACCCTCCTCTTTTGACGGAAGTTTAGGTCTGCATTTAGTCCAGGGTTCGGAGGGATCTGAGCCTGCAGTATTTATATTTAGTTCCGGCTGTGGAGGTGGACTCGCGGAGACCATCATTTTCGATGTGGACGTGCCACTAAGCGGTACGTTTGGGATCTTGAAGCTAGTGGTTAATCTAGGTTCGGATGAGTTTGAGACCATCGAATACTCCGAACCTGGATCGTACTTTTTTGAATTCGCCGATGATGAGGATATGCACACGATCTTCTGGATTGGGCACGATGTTGTCATCGACAATCTCTACTACTCAGTGGCTTGTGGTGGGTACACGATGAATGAGCCCCTGACGTGGGGGGGGCTCAAGGCGCAATATCGATGAGATGAGTGTTGGCATCCCCTACGGGAATCGAACCCGTATTGCCGGCTTGAAAAGCCGGTGTCCTAACCGTTAGACGAAGGGGACGCCTGTGGAGGCGAGAATCTAATCAGCTTGCCTCCTGTTGTCAATATCAACGCGCCGCTTCTTCCAGCAGGGCGGCCGTGGTCAGTATACCCCGCTCAAAATTCACGATGTGAAATTTTTCGTTGGGGGAGTGGATGTTGTCGTCAGGCAGTCCGTAGCCCAGCAACAGCACAGGCGATTTCAAGTATTCCTGGAATGTGCCCACGATGGGAATCGATCCGCCCTCGCGGATGAAGACCGGTCGTTTGCCGAAACCCCGCTCCATGGCCCTG
>DAOVZQ010000046.1 GCA_030635025.1 bacterium | reverse complement strand
GACGGCTCCGGTACACTGTCCACCTGGGACGACGCCATCGCCCATAATCTCCGCCGCAGCGGCAAGCCCGTGGTGCTCTGCGTCAACAAGGTGGAGAAGGAGCACCAGAAGATCGGTGTCTCCGATTTCTACAAACTCGGCCTGGGCGAACCCCATGCCATCAGCGGCCTGCACGGCTACGGCATCGGCGACCTGCTCGACAAGATCGTGGAAGGATTTCCCCAGCAGACCGTCGAGGAGCCCTGCGATTGCAAGGTGGCCATCCTGGGCCGCCCCAACGTGGGTAAATCCAGCCTGCTGAACCTGCTGACCGGCCGCAAGGACGCCCTGGTCAGCGACATCGCCGGCACGACCCGCGACGCCATCCACACTGACCTCCAGTGGCACGGCAAGACCATCCGCCTGATCGACACCGCCGGCCTGCGTCGCAAGTCGCGCGTCAACGAGGCCGTCGAGGCCTTCAGCAACATGCGCACCTTCCGCGCCCTGGAACAGTGCGACATCGCCGTCCTGATGGTCGACGCCCAAGACGGCACCGTCAGCCAGGACGCCAAGATCGCCGGCCTGATCCACGACAGTGGCAAGGGCGTCCTCGTGGCCTTCAACAAGTGGGACCTGGTCGAGAAGGATCACAACACGCACCTGGAAGCCTGGGACCAGTTCCGTCAGGAAGTGCCGTTCCTGACCTACGCTCCCTGGTTCACACTGTCCGCCTTGACGCGCCAACGAAGCGGGCGGGTCATGGAAATGGTGTGGGGCGTCCACGAGGCCCGGCAGGACCACGTCAACACGAGCGAGCTGAACACCTATCTGGAAGGCGTGATCCACAAGCAGCCGCCCCGTTATTGCTCTGGCGGCACGGGCAAGGTCTACTACGCGACGCAGACCGAATCGGCGCCGCCGGTTTTCATGCTCTCGGTCAACAATCCCAAGTGGTTCGACCGAAGCTATGTCCGCTTCCTCAATAACAAAATCCGCTCGCGATACGGCTTCGCAGGAAGTCGTATCTTCGTCAAGCTCAAGAAGCATTGAAAGGCTTGGGCCCATGCTGTTGATCGTCGTTCTCGTCTTCGCCTATCTGCTGGGCGCCATACCCTTCAGCTTTATCATCGGCAAAAGTGTGCGCGGAATCGACCTGCGCGAATATGGCAGCGGCAATCTGGGCGCCACGAATGTCTTCCGGGCCATTGGTCCCTGGTGGGGCGCGCTGGCACTGGTATTGGACATGGCCAAGGGCGCAGGTGCGGTGCTCATCATGACCTTGGTTACTTCGACCTGGCCCGAAGGCCACAGCACGCCGCTTCATCTGCCGCCCGACCTCTGGCGCATCTTCGCCGGTTTTGCCGCATCGATCGGGCACACCTTGTCGCCCTTCGTCCGTTTCCATGGCGGCAAGGGCGTGGCGACCACGGCCGGGGCCTTCTTCGTCCTGGCGCCGTACCCCACCTTGATCGCCACCGCCGGATTTGCGATCATGATGGGCATAACCCGCATCGTATCGGTGGGCAGCATCACGGCGGCCGTCGTGCTGGCCCTTTCGGTCGGCTATTTCGAATTGCGATCGCTGCAGTTTTCCAAGACCATCTTCGTGTTCACGCTGATCATATGCTCCTGGGTGGTCCTCAAGCATCGCGCCAATATCAAGCGTATCTGGGAGGGCACCGAGAAACCCCTGATCAACGGTGACGCCTCCGACGAATCTTCCACGGACGACCAGGCCGAGTGAGAGGAATTCCCATGCGCGCAGCAATCCTGGGCACCGGCAGCTGGGGCACGGCTTTCGGACGACATCTGGCCTCGGGCTGGGACGAAGTCGTCCTTTGGGGCATCGAGGATGACCAGGTCGCCGCTATTCGTGACACGCATACGAATCCAGGGTTCTTCGCCGATCTTCAGCTCCCCGAAAACATGACGGCCACCCTCGATCTCGCCGACGCGGTCCGTGACGCCGATGCCGTCTTCATAGTGCTGCCCAGTCAGGTCGTCCGTTCGGTGGCTGGACAGCTCCATCAATGCCCACTCAAGGCCGACGCTCCCATCATCTGCCTCAGCAAGGGACTCGAACTGAGTACCCTGAAGCGTCTGAGTACCGTGGTGGAGGAAGAGGTGCGGCAAGACGCCGCCGGCCAATCCCACAGCATCGGTGTTCTCCTGGGCCCGAGTCACGCCGAGGAAGTGGTCCAACAGCAGCCTACGGCGCTTGTTCTTGCCGGACGGGGGAGCGGTTGGCATGAATGGCAGAAACACCTGAGCGGACCCGCCGTGCGCGTATACACGAACTACGACCTGACCGGCGTCGAAATCGCCGCGGCGTTCAAGAACGTCATCGCTATCGCGGTGGGCATGGCCGACGGCCTGGGCTACGGAGACAATACACGCGGCGCCGTCATGACCCGCGGGCTCAAGGAACTGGCCCGCCTGGGCATCGCCATGGGCGGCAGCTTCGAGACCTTCTACGGCCTCTCAGGGATCGGCGACATGATCACGACCTGCACCAGCCGCCATTCCCGAAACCGCAATTACGGGGAAGCCATCGCGCGCGCGGCCGACAATCCCCAATCGCTGCTCAACGACGCCATCCAGGTCGTCGAGGGCGCCGTCATGACTCAGGCTGCCTTGAAGTTAAGCGCGAAGCATGCTATCGAACTTCCCATTACCCAAGAAGTTCACGATGTGCTATTCTCCGAGAAGGCTCCAGGCAAAGCTCTTGCTGACCTCATGGAACGAACCCTGCGCTCGGAGCACGACTAAAGACCAAGTTGTTTGATGGGAGACGATTCGTGGCGGATCTACCCGAGAAACTGTACTACTCCATCCGCGAGGTGTCCGAACACACCGCCGTGGAACCCCATGTGCTGCGCTATTGGGAGAGCGAATTTCCCATGTTGAAGCCCAAGCGGGCCCGCTCCGGCGCCCGCAACTATCGAAAGAAGGACGTCGATCTCATCATGGAGATCCAATCGCTCCTTCATGAAGAGGGCTATCGCATCGAGGGCGCCCGCAAGCACCTGCGCGAGCGCAAGAAAGCCAAGTCGACCGCCAAGACCAAGCAGAAGCCGCAAACCTCGTTATTCGACTCCATGGATCGCGACGAGAAGATAACCCGGGTTCGGCGTGAGCTCGAAGAGGTCATGGTTCTGCTCAAAGAGATGAAGGCCGAGGAGTAGACGACCCAATCCGCGCTTGTGGTAGCGCGACGAGCGTATTAAATTGACCTCCGCGCGGATAACCTCCGCGCACCATCTCTGTCGGGGCGTGGCGCAGTCCGGTAGCGCACTTGCATGGGGGGCAAGGGGTCGGAGGTTCAAATCCTCTCGCCCCGACCAGAGAACCTTTTGTCGGACCGCCCTTGGGCGGTCCGTCTTCATATCAGGATAGTGCGGCGACATGTGTCACTAGGGTATATTTCGCACTTGATTCGGAGGCTGAGCCCCATGCTTGTAGGCGTCATCATCCCCGCCCTAAACGCCGCCCCCTTTCTGGGCGCCCTGCTCGACGAGATCCAAGAGCGTCACCCCGACGCCGTCCAGCTCGTCGTCGACGACGGCAGCACCGACACAACCGCCGAAGTCGCCCGCATCCACGGTGCCGAAGTCGCCGTACACGAGGTCAATCGCGGCAAGGGCGCTGCCCTGATGACCGGCTTCCAACACGCCTTGGCTCACGACTGGGACTGGGCCTTTACAATGGACGCCGACGGCCAGCACCTGCCCGCGGAAATGCAGTCCTTCCTGGATGCAGCCCGTCGTGATAATCTCGATATCGTCGTCGGCGACCGCATGGAGGCAACAGGGGAGATGCCCTGGATCCGCAAGGTCACCAACGTCTTCACGAGCCGCGTGGTGAGCGGACTGGCCGGCTGCCGCATCCCGGATTCCCAGAACGGCTACCGCCTGTTCCGTGTCCCGATCCTGGCCGGACTGAAAACCACGACCACCAACTACGACTTCGAGTCGGAGGTTCTGGTCAAGCTGGCCCGCGCCGGCGCGCGGATCGGCTCGACGCCCACGGCCACCGTCTACGGCGAAGAGATCAGCGCCATACACCCCATGCGCGACACCGCGCGTTTCTTCCGGCTCGTCCGCCGACTGAAACGCGAGGCCCGCGAGGAGACCCGATGACCCGCCACATCCTGCTCAGCAACGACGACGGGCTCGACGCCTTCGGCCTCAACCTCCTGGCCCGCGTTCTAGACGAACGCGACGACATCCGCGTCACCGTCGTGGCGCCCGCAGACCAGCAAAGCGCAACCAGTCACAGCCTCACCCTGCGCGACCCGCTGCGCATCATCGACTACGGCGACAACCGCTACGCCGTCACGGGCACACCCACCGACAGCGTCCTGGTCGCCTGCGAACACATCCTGAAGAACGATCCGCCCGATGCGGTCATCAGCGGCGTCAACCACGGCGCCAACATGGCCCAGGACGTCACGTATTCGGGTACGGTGGCTGCTGCGCTGGAAGGCGCCATCTTCGGCGTACCGAGCTATGCCATATCCTGTACGAGCCACCGGCCCGAACACTGGGACGGGGTGGAGGCCTTTCTTCGCGGCCACATTGACGATCTACTCGACCAGGACATCCCGCGCGGGTGCCTGATCAACGTGAACATACCCGACCTGCCCGCCGGCAAAATCCGCGGCGTGCGCGTCGGCCCCCTGGGCAGCCGCAAATACCACGACGTGATCACCGAACAACTCGACCCGCGCGGGAATCCCTACATCTGGATCGGCGGCAACGGCCCTACTTGGGACTCGACACCCGGCACCGACGCCACCCTTAACCACGAGGGCTATGTCGCAATCACGCCCTTGCGGGTCGATCTGACCCACGAGTCGGTACTCACCGAGATCGAGGGTCTAAATCATGAGGGGCCCTTGAAGCGATGAAGCGAGGCACCTCCAGATCCGACTTCTCCGTCGCCCGCCGCCGCATGGTCGCCGACCAGATCAAGGGCGCCGGCGTCACCGACGACACCGTCCTGGCCGCCATGCGCGACGTGCCCCGCCATCTTTTCGTGCCGACCGGCCTGCGCCACCGCGCCTACCACGGCTGCGCCCTGCCCATCGGCTACGAGCAGACCATCAGCCAACCTTTCATCGTGGGTCTGATGACTGCCCTTCTAGAGCTGCAGGGCGACGAGCACGTACTCGAAGTCGGGACGGGCTCGGGCTACCAGGCAGCCGTCCTGTCGCACCTTGCGCGCTCGGTAGTCAGCGTGGAGCGCGTCGAACCGCTGGCCCTGCGCTCGGCCCGCATGCTGGACGAACTCGGCTACGACAACGTCGAAGTCTACGCTGCCGACGGCGGCACAGGCGTACCCGAGCGTGGCCCCTACGACGCCGTGGCTGTCACGGCCTGCCCGCGTCGCCTGCCGTCCCTGCTCTTCCATCAGTTGCGCGAGGGCGGCACACTCGTCCTGCCCATCGGGGAAGGGGAGGAGCAGATCTTGTACCGTTACCGTAAGCGTGGAGGAGAGGCCATCGTGGAGCGTTCGGTTCCCTGTCGCTTCGTCCCCATGCTCGATGGCCTGGTTGGGAGTACCGAAAATGCGTGAACAGATCCTGGCCTGGAGCGAACACCTGCCGCCGCCTGTGGCGATCTTCCTGATCGCCATGCTGCCCGTCTTCGAACTGCGCGGCGCTATACCCTACGCCTATTCGCCCCTGGCCGGCGACTTCGGCAGCGCTCATCCGATCCTGACTTATCTCCTCGCGGCCGCGGGCAACTTCGTGCCGGTGCTGCCCATCCTGACCCTGCTCGGTCCGGCCGAACAGCGTCTGCGCCGCTACAAACGCGCCGACCGCTTCTTTACCTGGCTCTTCGCCCGCACCGAGAAACGCAGCGGCCTGATCCGCAAGTACCAGGCCTTCGGCCTGATCCTCTTCGTTGCCATCCCACTGCCCATGACCGGGGCCTGGACCGGCTCGGTGGCCGCCTATCTGTTCAGGCTGCCCTTGCGCTTTTCGGTCCCGTGTATCATTCTTGGCATCTGCGTCGCCGGAATTGTGGTGACGCTCGTTTCGATGGGCGTGTTGCATCTATGGTCGAATACGTAGATATTGACCGTCGCAGAGGAACGAATCGCCAGTTCAGAAATGGTCGGGGTGTAGCGCAGCCCGGTTAGCGCACCTGCCTCGGGTGCAGGGGGTCGGAGGTTCAAATCCTCTCACCCCGACCACTGATACTATAGATGGGAAACGGGTTGCCTGATCGGCGGCCCGTTTTTCTTTTGCCATAATTAGTTTGGGTCACCCTTCGGTCACCCTCCATACTCCTTCTCTGCAACCCTACGAGAAAGCCACAGATCACAAGGACAAAGTGCACGAGGACCCGATCCGTGGACTAGCCATAAAATCGCTTCTTGAAGACATAAGGGGCGACCTCGTCACGAGCTCCGAAACCACTGCTGACCTTGTCTCGAACGAAGCCGTCACAGATCGGCACCTGGAGATCGCCGGCGTTCTCCATCACAAGCACCATCAGTTGATGGCGGACGAGTACATCGGGGCGGGCCCACCAGGCAGACAGAGTCGATCGATTTTGGACTTGGCATCGACACTGGAAAAGCTCCAGTGGATCAAGCACCGAGCTCTTGCTATGGACGCACCTGGGGCCGGAAACTAACCAGCCGGTCGTCATCATCGTGTCAAATAAGCTGTCCGAAGAGGAATGGGCCCGGCAGGCGAGGGAGCGGTCCGTAGAGCGGACACTAGTTTAGGGACTTGATATCCCCCACAACTTTTACTCCGTCAAACTGACTGAGAGGCGACGGCACCTATTTCGACTTCGTTATAGAGAATATCGCGGTGCCTGACACAACACCATCCGGTGCCTGCGTGGCTGAAAGAACGCAGTTATATGCCGAGCTGTTCGTGCCTGTAATCGTGTTGCCACTGACCGTGCCAGTTAGATTGTCGGTCTGGAGGTGCATATCCCGCAGGACTGTATCAGCGCACTGGATTTCGGTGACCACAGCCGCACTTGAGTACGTCCACTGAGCTGTGAACGAGCTTGCCCCCATCGTGCCCGAGTAGTCGGTGTAAATGCCAGTCCCAGTGCTGGTGAGTCGGATATCGATGTCCGAGCCGTTTTGGGTGACTGCGATCGAGATATTTGAGGGTACGCCGATAGCTGGAGCCATTGTCTGCGCGATAGGATGGCTCGCCGGACTCAGGCTTTGAAGTGTAGCCGTGCCCAGCCAGACACCCGCGATGGAATTGGTGTCGTCGCCGCCACCCGGTGACGAGGGGTCATCACTGCTGCAGCCAGCCATGAAACCAATGATCATCAACAGGGTGAAATATTTACGCATGCCAATCTCCTTATGCAATCAGATATGTGCCTGTACATCCTCTTTGTTGCAACTTAGCACAAACGGACACAGGCTTTCAATCTGCCAGATGAGACCGACAGCTGCATCGGGTGCAGGGGGTCGGAGGTTCAAATCCTCTCACCCCGACCACTGATACTATACATGGGGAACGGGTTGCCGGTCAGGTGACCCGTTATTTTCATGTATATCGCATGGCGCGCTGAAGGACTGCACCCTTGACAGTCCGCAACGCAGTCGGTAACTCTCGATAGAAATTCAAGGGGTAGATTTGTTGATTCGCTCCAGCTGGAAACGGAACAAACGCACCATGCCACACACACCTCGATCCGGTCTCGTCGCCCTGCTCGCGCTGGGCCTTTTAATACCTTTTTTTGCGACACCGACTATCGCCGACGACGATGTCTGGTACGAGGTCCGACAGGGGGACTACCTGTCCCGCATAGCCGATCGCTTCGGCACGACCATCGCCGATCTCAAGCGCGACAACAAACTGACGACCGACCTGATCCACCCCGAACAACGCCTGCTCGTCGCCCGTCCGTTCAATCGCTCTTCTCCGAACGATATCTTCTGGCGACACCCGTACGCGGACGACACGGGGGAGACCCTGCATTCGTTCGGAGATCAGCGGAACGGCAACGTCACGACCCGGCACAGCAGCGTCAACATGGCCTATCCACGCGGGGCCCGCGTCGTGGCGCCGGCCCACGGCATCGTTCGCTATCTCGGCGAACAGGACGGCTACGGACACCTGATGATTCTCGATCACGGCTCCGGCTACGCCACCGTGCTCGGCCCCTTCGACGATCACAACGTCTATGTGCAGTCCGGCCAACTCGTCTCACGCGGCGACGGACTGGGCCTGACCGGCGCGCCAGTCGAGACCGGCCGTCCCTATCTGCATATCGAATTGCGCCGCGACAACAAAGCCGTCGATCCCGCACGCCTGATGCGCTGAGAGGACACGCCATGGACCTGAAGACCGTTATCCGAAACGTACCGGACTTTCCCAAACCGGGCATTCTCTTCCGGGACATCACACCGGTCCTTGAATCACCCGACGCTTTCCGCGCCGCCCTCGAGGATCTGGTTGAGCTGGTGGCCGACATCGAGTTCGACCGGATCGCAGCCCTCGAGTCCCGGGGCTTCATCTTCGGCGCACCCATGGCCCGCCAGATGCGTAAGCCGCTGGTTATTCTGCGCAAGCCGGGCAAGCTGCCCTGCGCCCTCGAGTCCGTCAGTTACGATCTGGAATACGGATCGGCCACACTGGAGGCCCATACCGACTCGATTTCTCCGGGAGATCGTGTCCTCGTCGTGGACGATCTACTCGCCACGGGAGGGACCGCTGCCGCCGCCGGACAGCTGATAACCAAGCTGGGTGGGACCATCGCGGCCTATCTTTTCCTGGTGGAGTTGACCGATCTCCCCGGTCGCGAGCTCTTGGGATCTGCACCGATATTTTCACTTGTCAAATACAACGGGGACGACTAGCTTCCGATACCCGGCCTTCACCGGTGTTCGTGGACGGCGAAATCCACGCGAATCTGCTAGATTATTGCGTGGACGACGACAAACTTGGGCCCCAGTAGCTCAGCTGGATAGAGCACTGGTTTCCTAAACCAGGGGTCACAGGTTCGAGCCCTGTCTGGGGTACCATCCAGGACGCAAACGGCCGCGATCTAAGGATCGCGGCCGTTCCATTTTCTACTGCTGGACGACTCAGCCGGTCAAACCCTCCACAAGCCCCAGTTCCACGAAACCGTGATGCTCCATGACCACGATATAGCGCCAGACGCGCTCCTGCGCCTGCTCGCTGTCGTCGGGAAAGGCCTCGGTAAAGAGGACCGTCAGATCAGCCACAGAACGCTTACCGTCTATATTCTTCCAGATGATACAGCCCTGTTCGTCCAGATCGACATGAACATGAGCCCGTTTGGCCGGAAGCCGCGGCTGAAGCAATCGCCCCAGGATTCGCCCCTTGAAACGAGGATCCAGCAGGCGAATACCGGCCTCATCGGGCCGATCCACCGACTCGATAAGGCGAGAAGGCACGATCTCGCTCACGCTGTGGCCTTCCCAGGCGGCCGGCTTTCGCTTTGCACCGATTCCGAACATGGTTCTCCATCCGTCTACACAGACCCCAGGGTTCGTGACTCGAAGCAAAGTAGCATCCCGCAGTTGATCGGACAAGCCGCCACGGACAAGGTGGAATTACAGGTCAACATGCGGTACACTGCCGAATCCATCATTCACGGGGGAGACGATCGTGCAGGAAACGAGCATCAACGACCGCTGGCTGAGCGCAATTTGCTACGCCTCCTTTTTCGTCTGCATTCCCATCCTGACCGTCAAGGACAAGAGCGAATTCCTGGCCGGACATTGCCGCCAAGGCTTCGCCCTTTTCTTTGCCGAAGTCGTTCTCTATATCATCCTGAATATCTTTGACGGGACAATCGGCCGCTTGCCCATCATCGGCTTGCTGCTGACCATCGTGCTCCATCTGGCGGCCATGCTCGCCTGTCTGGCCTTGTCGGTCATCGGATTCGTCAAAGCTTTGTCTGGCGAGAAGTGTCGGTTACCGGTCATCGATGATTTTGCGGACCGGATCCCCATCAAGTAAATGAAGCAGTAACCAACGGGTGGGCATGGGGTTGACTCAATAACTTGAAGTATTGCGCATAATGTATATTATGTTAAGTTGCGACTTGTAGAGAAATATCATACCCG
>DAOVZQ010000151.1 GCA_030635025.1 bacterium | reverse complement strand
GGCCCTGCAGAGCCGCGATGTGCCGTCCCGGTTCATCCGCTTCAATCACGAGGCGCACGGCGTGCGCGGCACGGCCAACCGGATCAAGCTCGCGACTGAAATGCTCGACTGGCTGGACATTTATGTCCACAACACCGCCCCATCCGACAAGGAGTGAGCGATGGCGACCTACGACCTGAAAGTTAACGGGCGCGTCCACACGGTGGACGTGCAACCCGACAAGCCCCTGCTGTGGGTGCTGCGGGAGGAGATCGGTCTGCACGGCGTCAAATACGGCTGCGGCATCGCCGAATGCGGCGCCTGCACCGTGCTGATCGGCGGCATCGCCGAGCGCTCCTGCAACCTGACATCCGCCGACGTGGGCAACGCCGAGATCACAACCATCGAGGGCCTGTCGGTCGATGGTGAGCACCCGGTCCAGCAGGCCTGGATTGAGGGCGACGTGCCTCAGTGCGGGTTTTGTCAGCCGGGCTTTATCCTGCAGACGGTTTCGCTACTCGAAAGCAACCCCGAACCAACGGACGCGGATATCGATCGTGAGATGTCGGACATGATCTGTCGCTGCGGGACCTATCAGCGAATCCGCGGCGCGATCCATGTGGCGGCCGAGAGGAGGAAGCCATGAGTGCGACCGTGAATCTGAGTCGGCGACGCTTCCTGCGCAACACGTCCCTGGCCGCCGGCGCGCTGGTCGTGGGCACGGCGTTGCCCTGGCGCAACGTTACGGCTTCCGAAGCGGACATACTCGAATCCGGCGTGCTCGTGGCCGTCGGTACGGATGGGCGCGTCACCCTGCAATTCACCTGGAACGAGCTCGGACAGGGCGCCATGACGTCGTTGGCCCTGGTCGTCGCCGAAGAACTCTGCGTCACGACCGACCGGGTCGACGTGGCGGTTCCGATCTGGGAGAGCAAGTACGGCGACAACGTCACCGGCGGCAGCAGCAGCATGCGCATGAGCTGGCAGCCTTTGCGGGAGGCCGCCGCGGCCGCGCGCGAGATGCTTGTCGGCGCGTATTGCTCGCGCATGAGCTACGTACCGAGCGATTGCAAAGCCGAGAACGGCGCGGTCATGCACAAGAAATTGGGCAAGAGCATTCCCTACGGCGAGTTGGTCGCCCAGGCCTCCGACCTGCCCGTCCCCGAAAGCCCCGTTCTGAAGGATCGCGCCGACTACACGCTGGTGGGACACGAAACGCCCCGCCGCGATACGCGCGACAAGGTACTCGGCCGGGCCGTGTTCGGATTCGACCTGGCCCGCCCCGGTCTGCTAAGGGCGGCCTTCGCCCGCTGTCCGTCGCTCGACGGCAAGGTGGGCTCGGTTGACGACGCAGCAGCCCTGGCGATACCGGGCGTGACCCGGGTCGTGACCCTCGAAACCAGCGTGGCCGTATTGGCCAACGACACCTGGAGCGCCTTCAGGGGTCGCGACGCCCTGCGAGTGGAATGGGAGGAGTCCGGTGACCGTACGGACTCGGCGGCCTACTGGTCGCTCATGGCTGGGAAAGCCGACGATAAGGGCTTCGTCACACGCAACGAAGGCGATGTGGATACGGGGTTGGCCTCCGCATCCAAAGTACTTGAGGCGGAATACCGCCTCCCCTTCATCGCCCATGCCGTAATGGAGCCGTCGAGTTGCACCGTTCACGTCCACGACGGGACTTGCGACGTGGAAGGCCCGACCCAGGCGCCCGGATGGGTGGCGCGAGCCGTGGCCGAGGCGATAGGACTGGATACCGCCGACGTCCACATGAAATCGACGTATGCCGGCAGCGCCTTCGGTCGTCGCCTGCTCCCCGATTACGCGATCGAGGGCGCGCTCGTCTCGAAGGAGATCGGTGCACCGGTTCAGGTCGTGTGGTCACGCGAGGACGAGATGCGTCATGAGTTCTACCGGCCCGCCAGTCTGCATCGACTGCAGGCCGGACTCGACGCCGACGGCCGGCTGACGACCTGGTCCCACAAGACCGTAACCCCCTCGATCACGGCGCAGCGCTTCCCCGATCCGAACCGGACAGGCGCCGACCGGGGCGCCATGAGCGGCATCGATGATGTCGACTACCGGCCCGCCCACTTCCGCGCCACCCACGTCCCGGTGGATGCGCCGATAAACCTGGGGTGGTTGCGCTCGGTCTACGACGCCCAGAACGCTCTGGTCAACGAGTGCTTCATGGACGAACTGGCCGCGGCGGCCGGACGTGATCCCGTGGAGTTCCGGCTGGACGTGCTGCCCGACGATTCGCGCCTGCGCCGTGTGCTGACCGAGGCGGCCGCGCGCTCGGGCTGGCCGCACCCGTCGCAGCCAGGCCGATCGCTCGGCATCGCCTGTCATGCCTGTTTCGGCAGCTACGGCGCCCAGATGGCCGAAGTGTCGGTTACCAAGGGACGTCTTCGCGTACACCGGATCGTCAGTGTGCTGGACTGCGCCCTGGCGGTGAATCCCAACGCCGTGCGCGCCCAGATGGAAGGCGGCGTGGCCATGGGCCTGAGCGTCCTGCTGCGCGAGCGGATCACTTTCGATCGCGGCCGCGTGCTCGAAGGCAACTTCGACGACTACGATCCGCTGCGGCTGTCCGAAATGCCGGAAGTGGAGTGCCATCTCCTGGAAACCGACGCCGACATGGGCGGCGTGGGCGAACCGGTATTCCCGCCGACGGCGCCGGCGGTGCTTAACGCGGTGTTCGCCGCGACCGGACAACGAATCCGAGAGCTGCCGATCGAGGAGAGATTACGGGGAGACGGTTGATCTGCGACGGCAACGGCCAGATCATCCGTATGACGCCGGTCTCGATTCATCGACTCTGGCCGGCCTGATACGTCAGCGCCGCCGTGCCAACAGAACGGGGAGAATGTCGCTGCCGGCCTGAGCGATGGTGGAGCGGATATCCTCTATGAGGTCGGCCGATAGTTTCCATGCCTCGAAGCCGGTAAAAGAGTCCTCCTCGTCCGACGGCTTCAAATGGCCATGAGCTACATTGACCACCCTGTCGGCGGCATGGACGGCCCGAATGATCTCCAGGTTGTTCCCGGCATAGTCTTCATCATGGTGATGCCGCACGGCGTCGACCACTTCGGTGGGCAACTGCCAATCGTCCAGAATACCTCCCCCGGTTTCCGCATGGTCCATACCCATGAGCCCACGCTCCATTTCGGGTTCGAAATGCGGGGATGGGTCATCGCTACTCCGCTCGGCGATCGCCTCGTCCATGACGAGCTTACCGATGTCATGCAGGATGCCGGCCGTGAAGGCGCGTTCCTTCAACCGCTCCACACCCATTTCCACAGCGAAGCGAGACGACGCGTATGCGACGGCCAAGCTGTGATGCCAGAGATCGTTGGAACCCATCCCGTAACCGGTCATCTCGCGGGAAAAGACGGGTTCGAGACAGACGATAAAGGCGATGCGCGCGAAGTTCAGGTTGCCGACGCGCACCAGCGCCTCACGCACCGAACCGATCTCGCGATTGCCGGCAAAGAGACACGAATTGCAGATGCGCAGGAGCCCGGCCGTAAGATTCACGTCGCACTCGACGGTGGGCAACAGTGCGTCAGCGCCAACAGTGGGATCGTCCAGCACCTTGAGCAAGGTGACCGGCGTGTCGGGATTGACGGGAAGGACCAGAGCCCCCGCCATGGGTTGAGTTTTCGTAAGCACTTTACATCACATCCAATTAAGCCTGAAAAGGGCGGGTTTTCAGTCGATTCGTCATCAGAAAAACCCTCATTCGACCCGTCAGGAAAACCCTTAATCATTAAGTTCTTTGTATATGTTAAATAATGCTGATTTTGTAGGCCGTATCTCGTGTTTCATCAACTCACATCTGGGCTGCCGGTATACGAGGTATTCACCCGGCGGTATATCCTACTTATCGTGTGCTTTGACGCGATCCTCCCATCCCGCTATGCTCCGGTGGCCACTCAAGACCACAGCCGGGGAGCCGCCATGCGTCAGATCGTTCTGATCATCCTGATCGCCCTACTCGCCGTCAGCGCAACCGCTGCCGACCGCATCACCGGCCGCGCCTTCGCCACCCGCTCGGAGGTGATCGCCCCCCACGGAATGGCCTGTACCAGCCAACCCCTGGCCACCCAGATCGCGATCGACATCCTGAAGGCCGGCGGCAGCGCGGTCGACGCGGCCATCGCGGCCAACGCGGCGCTCGGTTTGATGGAGCCGACGGGCAACGGGATCGGCGGCGACCTGTTCGCCATCGTCTGGGATGCGGACAAGCGGAAGCTGCACGGTTTGAACGCCAGCGGGCGCTCCCCCATGTCGCTCACCATCGAGGAATTCGAGCGCCGTGGTTTGGAGTTCGTACCGCCCTACGGTCCGCTGCCCATTTCGGTGCCCGGATGCGTGGACGGCTGGTTTGAACTGCACGGCAAGTTCGGCAAGCTCCCCATGTCGGATCTGATGGCGCCGGCGGTGCGCTACGCCCGCGAGGGTTTCCCCGTCTCCGAGTTGATCGCCTATTACTGGCAGTTGAGCGTGGGCAGCCGCATCGAGTACCCCGGCTTCCGCGAGGCCTTCACGCGCGACGGGCGCGCGCCGGCCAAGGGCGAGATGTGGACCAATCCAATGTTGGCCGAAACGCTGGAGCGTATAGGCCGCGAAGGTCGCGACGTTTATTACAAGGGCGACATGGCCCGCACCATCGCGAAGACCATGAAGGACGCCGGCGGCTTCCTGACCTACGAGGATCTGGCCGCCCATCGCAGCGAGTGGGTCGATCCCGTCTCGACCAATTACCGGGGCGTGGATGTATGGGAGCTGCCGCCCAACGGACAGGGCATCGCCGCGCTGCAGATCCTCAACCTGCTCGAAGGCTTCGACGTGGCGGGGATGGGTTTTGCTAGCCGCGAATACATCCATGCCTTTACGGAATCGAAGAAACTAGCCTTCGAGGACCGGGCGAAGTTCTATACCGATCCCGAGTTCGCCGACGTACCCGTCGCCGGCCTGATCTCGAAAGCCTATGCCGATGAACGCCGCGCCCTGATCAACCCCGACCGCGCTGCGCGCCGCCTCGACGCCGGCAACCCCGCCCTGTACGAAGGCGACACGATCTACCTCACGGTCGCAGACGCGAACGGCAACATGATCTCGTTGATCCAGAGCAACTACCGGGGCATGGGCAGCGGCGTGTGCCCCGAGGGGCTGGGATTCAGTCTGCAGGATCGCGGTGAGCTGTTCAGCCTGAAGCGCGGCGACGCCAACGTGTACGAACCGGGTAAGCGCCCCTTCCACACTATCATCCCCGCCTTCGCCACGCGCGACGGCGAGCCCTGGCTGAGCTTCGGCGTGATGGGCGGCGGCACACAGCCCCAGGCTCATGCGCAGATAATAATCAACCTGGTGGACTTCGGCATGAACCTGCAGGAGGCGGGTGACGCGCCGCGAATTTTACACGTGGGATCGAGCGAGCCGACGGGGTCGATCATGACCAATGGCGGGGTGTTGAGTCTGGAGACGGGCGTCGATTACGAGGTTATGAGGGATTTGTCGGAGATGGGGCATCGGGTGCAGGTGAATGTGGGATCGTTTGGGGGGTATCAGGCGATTTTGTGGGATTCGGAGCAGGGTGTTTATTACGGGGCGAGTGAGTCTCGGAAGGATGGGATGGCGGGGGGGTACTGATCAAGAGACGCCCCTGTTCGTAGACTTGTAATGTTGCTAACGGGATTCCCATAGATGAGAAATCTATAGTGTTACGAGTACTCCCTTAGCTTGAGAATTGGGGAGTGATATTTACTACGGGAACGGGGGTTTACAGAGCGCATAAACCATACCCTAAATATCCCATATCTTGTTATATATTAATTTGTTACATGTTGCTCGATGAGTATTATTGAGCTATATTACATGCATAGGTAACACTCGTTTCGCCCTCCCGCGAACCGCTCGTTTTATGGGAGTTTGCTTATGGCCGCTAATGATATTCATGCTCGTCTCGAAGCTGCTTTGCGTGAACTCCAACGGGCTGAAAAGAGCGCCGTGCTTTTATTCGGTGAGATTCTGAGTCGCAAGTTGTATCGGGATCTCGGGTACTCGTCGATTCAGGCTTATGCGGCCGAGGCGCTCGGGTTTACTCCCAGCAAAACTTCGCAGTTTGTTCGGTTGGCGGGGGCGCTTGAAGAGTTGCCGCAGTTGCGTCGGTCGGTTGCGTCCGGCGAGCTGGGGTGGACCAAGGCGCGGGAGGTGGCCAAGGTGGCTACCCCTACGAGTGAAGCGAAGTGGATCACTACGGCCAAGCAATCGACCAGCCGGACTCTGGAGCAGAAGGTACGGGCGGTGCGGCTGCGGGTTCGTCAGTCGCCGCAAGCGGTAGGGCAATCTACGCTGGACTTGGCTGGATCAACCGTGGACTCGGCCCCAACGGATATTCAGATCTCGGTAAATACAAAGTATACGGCTGAACAATATGCCCGTCGTGAAGCCCTGCTCGAAACGATCCGCAAGCGGGCCTCGCGGAAGGGATCGACGGTACGAGATCTGGATCGCGCGGAATTGATTCTCGCCGCGCTGAATGATCTGGCGGAGAAACTCGCCCCGGATGCTGAAGTCTCAGCCGCCACGAGCTCGCCATTTCAGGTCGTAGTTTACACGTGTAAAGTCTGTGGC
>DAOVZQ010000240.1 GCA_030635025.1 bacterium | reverse complement strand
GGCGGCCCTGGGGACCATCGCCGACCAGATGACCCTGGTGGTGAGAACCGCGCCCTGGTTTTGCGAGGTCTGGAGCGGCTCCGCGACAGGGCGCTCATCCGGCCCGGTCTGGCCGCGCTGATGTCCGTCGCCGGGCTCGACGGGGCCTTCCCCGTTTCCGCTACCAGCATCGCCTATCAGGTGGCCCCCAGGCTCAACGCCTGCGGTCGCATCGGAAGAGTGCAGACCGCGCTGGATCTGCTCATGACGCGGGACGAGGACGAGGCGCGTCGGCTGGCCCGTGAGGCCGACGAAACCAATGAGCGTCGCAAGCAGACCGACCTGCAGGTCAAGGAAGACGCCGTGGCCCAGGCTCGTCCCTTCGCGGAGCAAGGCGATTGCGGTCTGGTGCTGGGGTCGACCGACTGGCACCGCGGGGTGATAGGCATCAGCGCGGCCCGTCTCGTGGAGATCTACAACGTGCCGACGATCCTCTTCGCCATCGAGGGACAGGAGGCCCGCGGTTCGGCACGCAGCATCCCCGGTGTAGACGTGAAGGCCGCTCTGGACCGCTGTGCCGATCTGCTCGTTCGTTACGGGGGCCATCCCCAGGCCGCCGGCATGTCCCTGCATGCCGCCGATCTCGATGCCTTTCGTGAGGCTTTTCTCAAGGCTCTCGACGTGAATCCCGGTGGAGGGGGCGTGCCCGAGCCCTATGATCTCGAGTTACCCCTGGAACTGATGGGCGCCGACGAGATCGCCAGCCTGACAAGGGAGATAACGCTCCTGGAGCCGTTCGGTGAAGGGAATCGCGCACCCGTCTTCCGTACCAATGGGCTGCGCCTTGCGCGGCCGCCGGCCATGCTCGGTCGCACCGGTGAGCACCTACGTTTCGCCTTCGCCGGCCCTGGCCGCGCGTCGGGGAGCGGTACGCCGGCCCTATCGCGCGAGTTCATCAGTTTCGGCAGCGGACGGGCCTGGGCGGAGATGCTCAGAGTCGAGGATCTGAGGTCGAGGGATCTGCTCGACATGCGCTGGGACATTCTCTACAAATTGGAACCCAATACCTGGAGACCGCGCAATCGCGCCGCCGTGGATCCGGTGCAGCACCACCTGGTCGACATCAAGCCTTCAGAGGTGTCATGAGCGAGGGACTCTCACATCGCGTCGGAGACGTGGACATGGACGCCATGATGCGGGCCGTGGTGCGCAAGGTCGGTGCCTACAACCCGAATGCCGACGGGGATCTGCTCTGGCAGGCCTTCCGTTTCGGCAAGGACGCCCACGAGGGGCAGCTGCGCAAGAGCGGCGAACCCTATTTCACCCATGCGTTGACGGTAGCCGGCATCCTGGCCGACCTTCGCCTGGACGTTGATACTTTGGTGGCCGCGCTGTTGCACGATGTTGTGGAGGATACGCCCGTCACTCTGGAAGACGTGCGCGACCTCTATGGGCCCGACGTGGAACATATGGTCGACGGCGTCACTAAGATCAGCGACCTGCGCTCCCATAATCCAGACACGCGCCAGGCCGAGAGCTACCGCAAACTCGTTTTTTCCATTGCACAGGACCCGCGCACGGTGCTCATTAAACTGGCCGATCGTCTGCACAACATGCGGACGGTGGAGTACCTGGCGCCGGATCGCCAGCAGGGCATGTCGCGTGAAACTCTCGACGTGTATGCGCCGCTGGCTCATCGCTTCGGCCTGGCCAAGATCAAGTGGGAGTTGGAGGATCGAGCCTTCAAGGTACTCGATCCCAGCGCCTACTTCGAAGTGGAGCGCGGCGTGAAGCAGAGTCGCGCCGTGCGGGAGCGCGTTATCGAAGAGATCGGCCGACCTCTGGGCGACGCCATGGCCGACGCCGGCATCACCGCCGAGATCTCCGGCCGGCCCAAGCACTTCTACTCCATCTACAACAAGATGAAGGCCCAGGATCTGCCCCTGGAACGCATCTACGACCTCTACGCCCTGCGCATCCTCGTCGAAACGAAGGTGGACTGCTACCACGCGCTGGGGATCGTGCACAGCCTCTTCACGCCGTTGCAGGATCGCATCAAGGACTATATCGCCAATCCCAAGGCCAACATGTACCAGTCCCTGCACACCACGGTACAGGTGACCGGGGGAAAATTCCTGGAGATCCAGATCCGTACTAGCGAGATGCACGCGCGAAGCGAGATCGGCATCGCCGCCCACTGGCGCTACAAGGAAGGCTCGGACAACGAGACCATCGACTTCTCGCGCATGGTGAACTGGTTGCGGCAGATGATGGCCTGGGAAGAGGATGTGGCCGACCCGCGCGAGTTCATGGAAAACATGAAGATCGACCTGTTCCAGGATGAGGTCTTCGTCTTCAGCCCTCGCGGCGATCTTTTTCAACTGCCGCGTGGGGCCACCCCGCTCGACTTCGCTTTCGAGGTCCACTCGGAGGTGGGGCTGCATTGCGTGGGCGCCAAGGTGAATGGTCGGATCGTCAGCCTGGGCACGCCGCTCGAAAGCCGCGACTCCGTCGAGATCCTTACCAGCCGGAGTGCTCATCCGAGCATGTCCTGGCTGGAGATCGTCAAGTCCGCGAAGGCCCGGCATCATGTGCGACGCTGGATCCGATCGACACAGTTCGTGGACAGTGTGAAGCTGGGGCGCGAAATCCTCCTGCGTGAGATCCGAAAGCGAAAGCTCGATGTGGAGATCGATCGCGATCTGGAGGCGGTCGGGCAGGAACTGGGCTATACGGCGCTGGACAAACTGCTCGCTGCGGTCGGCGCAGGCGATCTGACCCACGCCAAGGTCTTGAATCGCCTGGAGCCGCAGGAAAAGAACCCGCCACAGAAACTCGTGGAGATGGGCAGGGACATCTACGCCACGGTCATGCGGCGGCGCGTGTCGGGTGTGCGTATCCAAGGCCTGGACAACATGATGGTGCGCTATGCGCGTTGCTGCGAGCCGATTCCCGGCGACGAGGTCGTCGGTCTGGTCACCCGCGGTCGCGGCGTGTCCGTCCACCGCATGGGCTGCTCGAATCTGAGCGACGCCGAGCAGGAGCGCCTGATCGAGGTGTCCTGGGATGTGGATGCCGAACAGATCTTCATGGTCAAGCTCACCGTCACGGCCCTGGACCGCAAGGGTCTGCTGGCCGATCTGAGCGACGCCATCCGCGGCGCCGGCGTCAATATACGCAGCGGCGACTTCAAGTCGGAGGACGACCTGGCCCGCGCCATGCTCCTGATCGAAGTGCGCAACTTGAACAACCTGGAGAAGGTGCTCAAAGTGGTCAGACGTGTTCCCGGCGTCCAGCACGTCGAGCGCTACCAGGTGAGTTGAGCGGGGAGGGGCGGCGACTTGAGGTGCGTGGTTCAACGAGTCGGTTCCGCCCAGGTGAGCGTGGCCGGCGAAACGATCGGTCGGATCGACTGCGGCCTGCTCGTTCTGGTGGCCTTCGCGCCCGGCGATGGCGAGACCGAGTTGCAGTGGATGTCCCGAAAGCTCGTCAATCTGCGTCTGTTCAACGATGACCAGGGGCGCATCAATCTCTCCCTGCAGGATGTGGGCGGCGGCATCCTGCTCATCTCACAATTCACCCTGTATGGAGATTGCCGCAAGGGCAACCGGCCCAGTTTCGTAGGGTCGGCGCCGCTGGAAATGGCGGAAGTCCTCTATGATCGTTTCGGCGAGATCCTCGAGGGAATGTGGGACGACGTGGCGCAGGGGCGTTTCGGCGCCGCCATGGAAGTGTCCCTGGTGAACTCGGGGCCAGTCACGGTGATCGTGGATCGTGACGCCCCATCCAGAACCGGAAGGATCGAGCCTTGACGACAAGTCCCTTCGTCCGGTGGCCCGAGGATCTCATCCTCGTGCTGGCCTCGGCATCGCCACGTCGCGCCGACCTGCTGCGTGTGGCCGGTATATCCTTCGAAATCCGGACCGCGCCCGAGGCCGAAGCGGGTGTGGCTGCGGTCGCGGGCCGCGAGGATCCGGCGCATTACGCGACGGTGCTGGCCCGGGCCAAGGCCGAGGCCGTGGCCGACGGCCTGCAGGGCCGTCTTGTCCTCGGCGCCGACACGGTCGTGGTCCTCGATGGGGACGTGCTGGAAAAACCCGTCGACGCATCCGACGCGGCGCACATGCTGGGCAGGCTGCAGGGCCGCCGTCACACCGTCATCACCGCCATCGCGCTCCTGGGCGCTCCGGTCGGCCCGTTGACCGCCGCCGAACACACTACTGTGGAATTCCTGCCCCTGGACACGGACACCATCCGGCGATATGTGGAGACGGGTGAACCCATGGACAAGGCCGGCGCCTACGGTATCCAGGGGTACGGCGCCATGATGGTGCGCTGCGTGGAGGGCTGCTATTTCAACGTGATGGGACTGCCGCTGGCGAGATTGGGCGCGATCCTGCGCCAGGCGTTCGGCGTTTCGACTCCGGGAGACCGACGATGACGACTCGTGCGACACCCCCCCCTTTTCCTTTCCAGACGGTGACCTGGAACGACGGCACCGTCGTCCTGATCGACCAGACACGGTTGCCGGGCGAACTCGTGGACCTGGTCTGCGCCGACATACCCACCCTGTGCGATGCGATCGTCCGCCTGGTGGTGCGCGGCGCGCCGGCCATCGGCGTGGCTGCGGCCTGGGGGTCGGTTCTCTCATGGCACCTGTCCGAACGCTCGGGTTGCGATGCGAGTGTCGCCCTGCGCAACCTGGTCGAAGATCACACGCGCCTGGCGGAGACCCGGCCCACGGCCGTGAATCTGTTCTGGGCCCTGGATCGACAATTCGCCATCGCCCGTACATTGGTGGATGGAGGCGCCGAGGCCGTGGAAGTCGGCGCGGCCCTGAACCTCGAGGCCGCGGCCATCCGCGAGGAGGACGTCACCCTTTGCCGGCGGCTGGGGGAGGCGGGCGCCGTCCTGCTGCCCGACGAGGCCGTCGTCCTGACCCATTGCAATGCGGGCGGCCTGGCGACGGGCGGCTACGGTACCGCCCTGGGCGTGATCTACGCGGCGGTCGATGCGGGCAAGCGGGTTCAGGTCTTCGCCGACGAAACCCGCCCCCTGCTCCAGGGCGCGCGTCTGACAGCGTGGGAGTTGCAGGCCCGCGGTGTTCCGGTAACTCTTCTGTGTGAGGGCGCC
>DAOVZQ010000120.1 GCA_030635025.1 bacterium | reverse complement strand
CAATTTCTACGGCCAGCAGTTGACCCTGTTCATGCAGGCCCACAACCTGATCAATCAGGACATGGTCCGCGCCCCGGCCGCCGGCATCTTCCCGGGAATGCGCAACGCCGGCGCCGCCTACACATCATACCTGACCGAAACCGGCAAGTACGGCGGTGCTTATCTGCAGGACTCGAACGGCGACAACTACAACGAATTCATCCCAATCAATGACCCGCGCGTCTTCATGGACCACCGCGTCTTCCGTGTAGGAATCGGCTGGGAGTTCTAGGAATACGAATGTCTCCGGTGTGCATGAAGGCAATACCGTAGAGGGAAGGATCGAGAATGACTCATTGCCGCAGCGTCTCGTACCGGCGTGTCAAGCACGAGGTACGGATTGTACTCGCCGCCGTCGGCGTGCTGCTGATGACCTGCCCGGTCGCCATGGCCTGGGTGGATATGACCCAGCACGGGGTCGATCCCTACCCCCGGCCGGACGGGATCTACGTCACCGACGGGTCGTACGTGATGAACGTCGGTGAATTGCATATGAACATCACCAACTTTGGCCTGATCGGTTCCCAGGCCCCGTCGACCTGTTCCTGGTGCGACGCCCCGTCGGCCCAGTGGCCGGCCGGTTCGGGTGTCGAGTACCTCTGGGCCGCCGGACTTTGGGTGGGTGGCGTGACCCTGGGGGAGAAGCTGGTATCGACCGGTCAGTTCGAACGCGAAATCCGGGCCATCACCACCGAGGTCGAGGACACCATTTACGAGGCTATCGGCGGGACGCTGCTTCGTCCTCCCGGAAATGAGGACGCCAGCGGCCGGCGTGTTCCCGAAGCGGACAACAACGACGACGACGATTACGACAACTTCGGAGTCGCGCTCGTCGACGAGGAGACCCTCAACGGCTACGATGACGACGACGATGGCCTGATCGACGAAGATTTCGCACAGATCGGCAACCAGATGATGGTCTGCACCCTGTACGACAATACGCGTCTCGCTTCGGAGATCTATCCCGATCACACGCCGTTGAACCTCAAGATCGTCCAGAGTTCCTATGCCTGGGAAAACGACGACGCCGACGATTTCGTGGGCTTCGAATTCGAGATCACGAATATCGGCGTGGCCCCCGTGAACGATGTGTATATCGGCTTCTTCGCCGACTCCGACATCGGTCCCCGTGAACGTCCCGGCCGCGCCGAGGACGACATGGCGGGCAGTTACACGGGCATGGTCCAGGCTCGCGACCAGAGCTGGGTACCGGTAACCCTCGGATACATGTACGACGATGACGGCGACGAAGGCCAGACTCCCGGCTACTTCGGGGTGGCCTTCCTCAATCACGACGTGGATCCCACGGGTGTACTCGCACCCGAGAGCATTGCGCTCCATTCGTTCCACCACTTTTCCGGACAGGCGTCCTTCGACCAGGGCGGCGATCCCACAAACGATTCCGAGCGCTACGAACTGCTCAGCGAGGATGTTATCCAGGGTAATGTCCAGCCGGAGAGGCAGAACGACTTCCGTTTCCTGATCTCCGTCGGCCCGTTTTCCGAGCTGCCGCCCGATGGAACGCTCCAGTTCCAGGCGGCCATCGTGGTCGGCAACGGCTTAACCGGCCTCTTGGCCAACGCCGCAGAGGCTGCGTTGACCTGGTACGGCAACTATTTCGACATGGATGCCAATTCGCAGACAGGACAAAACGGTCGCGAGACCAAGGTGTGTACCGCGGATTTCCCGCCGGGTTTCCTGTTCGGTCTGGCGGCCGACGTCATGGATGCCACCTGTGTGCCGTTGGAATTCGATCTGTCTTTCCCCCGGATCTCCGAGGACGATCTGGACGAAGAAGGGTGTCTCTACGTCAACATGGACAACTGCTTCGAGTGCGCCCGCCAGAACGGCGTACAGTGCACCGTGGGTAACCGGTTGATCATGACCAGTTGGAACTGTTGGGATTCAAACTTTTCGGATTCGGCCAAGAAGGGCTGTACGGGCATCAAGGGCCTCGAAACCCGGGTGAACTGGCTTGTCGGTATGGCGCCCCCGCCGCCCGGTATGCGGTTCTGGCCCACGGACCGATCCGTGCACGTATTCTGGAACAACATCAGTGAAACCACGCCCGACGTTCGCAGCAACAGGGTAGATTTCGAGTCATACCGCATCTGGCGAGCCGACAACTGGGAGCGGCCCTACGGCGCTTCGATCGAGAACGGACCCGAGAGCGGCCTGTGGCAGCTGATCGACGAGTACGATGTCATCAACGAGTACGTCGAGGTACGAGAGCTGATCGATGGGTCGGTCGTCGTTGATACGCTCCCCCTGGGACGCAACACCGGCCTTGAGAGCGTTAGTTACACGCCCGTCAGTTTGAGCGATTCTCGGTTTACGGGATTGGCGGATTCCATGCGCGTCGTTGTCGAAGCCGACACGCTGGGGCTCTATGCCAGACGCCCCGCCCTCTACGACTCAAATCTGGATCCGATCCCCGCCTTGAGTGGTTTGATGGAATGGCAGGGGTATCCCGCCGTCCTGGATACGTTCTTCATGATCACATCGCGCGTGGCTTATGGCCCCACCCATGTCGCCAAGGACGCCATAGAGTTCTACGAGTACATCGATCATGACGTCCATAACGGGTTCCTGTATTTCTACTCGGTTACGGCAACGGATCACGCCCTCAACATCAACCCAGATGAAAGCGTGACGGTTACCGGCGAGGGTATCGCAGGTGATCCAAGTTCTTCGTTCGGTGACACTCGGCCGGGGGCGGTGGCGCAGACAGCCGAGGACCGCGCCGCCAATGGAGCGAATATCTACGCCTATCCTAACCCCGGGACTCGAGAGTCGCTCGTGGAATTCCAGCAATTCCTTCCCAACGCCGATGATCCGACGGGTGTAAGGGTATGTATCGCGAATCTGCCCATGACCAAGAACTCGGTCAAGATCTACACGTTGGACGGTGACCTGGTTGAAACACTCGATCATGACGGTGAATCCGGCTACGGCGAAGTCTGTTGGAATCTGGTGAGCCGAAACGGCCAGGAAGTGGTCAGCGGTATTTACCTGTATTCCGTTGAGTCTCAGGACGACCGGTTCGACGACTTCATCGGGAAGTTCGTCGTCATTCGTTAGAACGTCATCACCCGGAGGACTCCGGGTGGACGCAATCCGTCGAAGACGGATCTGGAGGTTTTCATGAAGCGCATCGCATTGCTCGTACTCGTGGCCCTGGCACTTCCGGCTGCTGCCAACGCGCAGTTGTTCGCGAAGGTAGGTACTTTCGGCGCACAGTTCCTGCAGATCGGAACCAGCGCACGTGCCACGGGCATGGGGTCGGCGTTCACGGCGATGGCCGACGACGCCAGTTCGGTTTTCTGGAATCCGGCCGGGTTGGTCGAAGTTCGGGGAAGCGAGTTCATGGCGGCACAGGTCGAGTGGCCGGCGGACATCAACCTGAGTTCAGCCGTCCTGGCCTTCAACCCACGGATCCTGCCGGGCACTTTCGCCCTGTCGGTCAGGTCCTTGTGGTTGGATCCGATGCCTGTACGCACGGCTTATCTCCCCGAGGGCAACGGCCAGACCTTCGATGCTGGCATGGTCGGCTTCGGCTTTTCGTACAGCCGTTTCTGGACCGATAAGTTTTCCGCCGGCTTCACCATGAACTACCTCCATCTGGGTTTGGCGGAGGAAGCCGTCAATACGGCGAGCTTCGACTTCGGCATCCTGTACCGCATCGGTGTGCGGGACCTGAGGCTGGGCATGGTCATCCAGAATCTGGGCGGCAAGATCACCTATGACGAGTTGCCGGCCAAGATGCCCACGGTTTTCAAGGTCGGTGCGTGTTTCAACCTGGCCAAGACTACGAACCACACGCTGCTGGCTTCGGGTGAGTTCCAGCACCCGTCGGACAACACCGAGCGGGCCAACGTCGGCGTCGAGTACAAGCTCAAGGAGCTGCTCTTCCTGCGAGGCGGTTACTATATCGGCTACGACACGGATGAGTACTCGGGGGGCTTCGGGGTCATCATCAACACGGGCCAGGACACCCGCGCGGTGGTCGACTACAGCATGACGAGCATGAGCGCCCTGGACATGGTCCATCGCCTCAGCTTGTCCGTGAGTTACTGATTTCTCGGTTCATCGGAATACGCCCGCTCCGGATCTCCAGGGAGCGGGCGTTTTCTTTTGTGCGACAATAGAGGCCCAGCTCTGAATGTGTCGTGATCCGCTTGCCGATTTTGAAGAAAGTGACGAGGGAAACTCCGGTGGATGGGCCAAATCGAGGTTCGTCTCCGTGCCTGTTGATGAAAGAGGCGGAATTCCGTATGTTTCTGTCTGTAACCGAGTCCCAGCAATTCGCTGACACGATGATCGATCCCCGAGGTACCCGATGCATTCACGCCGCAGGCGCGCGACCACGGTCGCAGCGAGACGACATGTCGATGCCGTTCTATCGGCCGCTATCCTGATTCCGATCGTTATAGGGGCGGTATTGATTCTCGGGCTCCTCGCAGCAGCATCACAAGCGGCGCTTGTTCGTCCGCTGGAGGGCGGGGGAGACTTCTCCTTCAGCGTTGATCTGGTCGAGCGCCCACGCGAAAACGGTGTCATGGACCTGGTCCTGATCTGTTCGGTGCCCAATGCCGAGATTCGCTTCGCCGAGGAATGGGGCGGCGACATGCGGGGCAAGATTTCGGTGCGGGCGTCGCTGGGCACCGGGAGCGACGCTGTCCGGCGCCGGATCGACCTCGACCTAGTGGCGCGGTCCCGCGCCGAATCCGCGTCGCAGACCATCTACCAGGTTTTCACCATGACCCTGCCAGGAGTTTCCCTCGATTCGGGGAAATTGCGGTGCGAGATATTCGATCGCGAGGGAGGACGGTTTCTGCGTGTGGAAGACGGGACAGCCGAAGATCCCGGCAGTCTGATCGAGACCGACTGGTACCGCGACATGGCCCGCGCCGATGCCCATGGCCTCTGGATCGGCTCGCCGCTCTTTCTCGCAGGGGCGCCCCGCCAGGAAATTGCGGCTTCACACGACGACTCGATACGTCCGGAGAGCACCTTGCTCGGAGACTTTCTGCACCCGAATCGGCGGTACGGAATAGAGCAGTCCAACCTGCAGGTCGTCTTCGATGTGGAAGCCCTCGGTCTCACATCCCAAAACGCCGCACACCTTCCGCGAAATCTCCTGGTGCAGATCCTGTCCACGGAATTGGATTTTGCCATGCGGGATACGATCGAGCTCGGCCTGGATCCCACGGCGTTCGTAGCCCGGGGCGGGGGGGCCGAGATCTCCTGGGAGTACGACGTCAACGAGTTGCCGCCGGGCACCTACCAGCTCAGTTGTGCGCCGCTGGACGGTTACGGCAACGCCTGGATCACGGAGTTCGACGTATTCTGGTCACTGCAGACCTTTGCGCGTCCCAAGGACGAGCAGTTCCTCATCGGCAGCATGGTGCTGATCGGCGATCGTCGCGACGCCTTCTTCAAGGCGGGGGACAGTGGGCGCGAAGCCATCCTGGCCCGTTTCTGGGCCGACAACGACCCCATCCCCGAGACGCCGGGGAACGAGGCGCTGGCCGAGTTCCACCGGCGCATGTCCTACGTGTCCCGTTTCCTGGGAGGCTTCGGCCGCTCCGGCCCCGTGGACGACCGGGGGTTGATCCATCTCATGTTGGGCAAACCCGACGAGCTTCAGAAAATGGTGATCCCCATCAATGAGCGCGATTTCTTCGACGCCATCGATCGGGTCTACGACGCCTATTTGCCTGTCCTGGCCGGCGACACGATGCGCGATTCGTACAGCAGCGATGAACAAACCATCCAGGGCGTCCGACAGAAGCTCAATCGGGCGACGAGCATCGAGAAGTTCAAATCCTTCGAGTTGTGGTACTATCACGCCACCGGAGATCCGCTCTTCCCGAACGTCTACACGAACATGCCGCTGGGTGTCCGCTTCCTGTTCCTGGCGCGACTGGGGGGGGGCGCCTATCATCTCGAATTAACTAATGCGTGGGGTCAGGGCATGCACGGAAAGTGAGAGCCCGGACACGTGGAAAGCGTTACAAGTTGGACAAAACTATTGACTTGGTAAGTGCGTTGACACTTATTTCAGGACACAATATACTCGCCGGCAAAGGCCGGTTTGGGCGGCTCGCAAACTGTCACTAACCATGGCTTGGCCCGGCTGGATGCGCGGATGGCTTCCACTTGCCTCCGCTGTCTGACAGCAGACTGAGTTTTCACGGGTTTCATTTTTGAAAGGGAGATCTGGCACAATGGCACGTCACGGTACGTTCAGCAATACCGTAAAAGGGCTGCTCTGCGTCCTGTTTCTGGCGACGGCTCTGTCGATCCCGACACTGAGCTTCGCACAGGACGAGACCAACGACGGTCCCAATGTCGAAGGCATCATGGCGACCTCCGACTCCCTTGGGTTCGCGACCAGCGACTCGAACAGCGAAGTCCCGGTGATCATCGAGCGACGCACCGGCCTGATGGGCGCCATCGAGCGTAGCGCCATCGGCAAGTCGGGTGCGGGCGAGTTGTTCGTCAAGGGCGGCAACTTCATGTGGTGGCTGCTGTCAGCGGCCCTGCTCGGCCTGGTCTTCATGATCGAGCGTTTCTGGACGCTCAATCGGGCCCACGTGAACACACGCAAGCTCATCGGCACGGTCATCACGACCCTGCGTAACGACGGCGTTCAGGCCGCCGGTGAAGAGTGCCAGAAGGTGCGCGGCCCCATCGCTGCCATCCTGTACTCCGGTCTCCAGAAGGCCGACCGCGGCCCAGAGGCCGTGGAGAAGGCCATCACAACCGCGGGCACCATCGAGATGGCGTTCCTGGAACGGGGCCTGATCTGGATCTCATCGGTGTCGACCATCGCGCCGTTGATCGGTTTCCTCGGTACGGTGTCCGGTATGATCAACGCCTTCGAGGCCATCGCCACAAGTGATTCCGTGAACGCACAGCTGGTTGCGGCCGGTATCTCCGAGGCCCTGATCACCACCGCCACCGGTCTGATCATCGCCATCCCGACGTCGATCACGTTCAACTACTTCGTGTCACGCATCGACCGATTCGTGATCGAGATGGAAGAGGCTTCGGCCGAGCTCGTAGAGGAACTGATCCGCCAGCAGCATTGACGGTCGATGCTCCCGAGACGGGGGCGCGACGTGAGGAGATAGAGCGTGGGCATCTTAGCCAAACGCAAGAGGAAACGGTCAATGGGTGAGAT
>DAOVZQ010000028.1 GCA_030635025.1 bacterium | reverse complement strand
CGCGCCGCCCGCCGCGCCCGCAATTTCCACGGTGCGCACTGCGGCTTCGGCGCTGCGTCCGGTATTCAGGACGGCCAGCACTCCCAGCAGCAGATAACCCGCGTGGGCTATGCTCGAATAGGCCAGCATGCGTTTGATGCCGTCCTGCGACAACGCCACCACGTTGCCGATGGTCATGGTCATCACGGCCAGGACCGACAACAGGGGGAACCAGACCAGAGAGAGCGACGGCAGCATCAGCCAAACGAAACGCAACAAGGCAGCCATCGCCGCGGCCTTAACACCGGTCGCCATGAAACCGGTCACGTAGACGGGCGCCCCTTCGTAGACGTCCGGCGTCCACATGTGGAACGGCACCATGGCGATCTTGAAACCGAAGGCGATCAGGATCAGTCCGCATGCCAACGGCAACAACGTCCCGCCACCACCAGCGGCGAGAGCGGCGCCGATCTGGGCGTAGGACGTGCCCCCGGCCTGGCCGTAGAGCAGGGCCATGCCCATCAGCAGCACGGCCGACCCGAAGGCACCCATGATGAGGTACTTGAAGCCGGCCTCGCTGCTCCGTAGCGAACCCCGGTTGCCCGCAACCAGAACGTAGACAGACAGGCTCATGGTCTCCAAGGCCAGGAAGAGGCTCATCAGGTCGGTGGCGGCCGCCAGGAGCATCATGCCAAGGGTCGCGAACAGGATCAGCGGATAGAACTCGGCGCGGAAGCGGCCGTCGCGATCGTAGAGGCTGGTGGCGAAAACCACGGTCAGCATGGCGATGGCGATGAAGAGCAGATTGAAGAAATGCGTATAGAGATCGCTCGCGAGCATGCCGTTCATCAACGAGCCATCGTGGAAGGAGCCCATTCCCTGTGCCACTGCGGCTCCGAGCAGGACCAGCAGTGTCAGCATGGACAAGTGGTCCTTGCGCAGGCTTTTCACGAATGCATCCACCAGCATCACCAAAAGCCCGCCGCAGACCATTACAAGGTAGGGCATCATGTGCAGCAGTTGTGCGCCGAGGGCGACTTCCTGATTCGGATTGGTCATCGCTCATCCTCCGTCCGCTCGGACACCTGAAGAGCCGGGTCGATCACCGCGGCGTGATGCGAGTCCATAACGATCGTTTTCTGCGTTATCGGCGCCAGCAGACGCTCGATCGACGGCTCCATGCGCTCGATCAGAGGGGCCGGTTTAACGCCCAGCAGCACGATGAAGATCATGATGGGTATCAGGACAATCCACTCCCGCACTTTCAGATCCGGCAGATCGCGGTTCGCATCATGGACAAGCTTGCCCAGGAAAACGCGCTGGTACATCCACAGCATGTAGATGGCGCCAAGGATCACACCCGTGGCCGAGAGAACCACCAGGAGCTTCGCACCGGGCAACAGGGTACTGGTATAGCTGCCGAACAGTATCAGGAATTCGCCCGTGAAACCGCACAGCCCCGGCAAGCCGATACTGGCCAGCGTCACGAACATGAATACGACCGCGAAGGCGGGCATGCTGTGTGCCAGCCCACCGAAATCGGCGATCTCCCGCGTATGACGCCGCTCGTAGATTATGCCGACCAACAGGAAGAGCGCGCCGGTGGACAGACCATGGGCCAGCATCTGATAGAGACCGCCGGCCACGCCGGTCGCGGTCAGGCTGAACAGGCCGAGCACCACGAAGCCGAGATGGCTGACGCTGGAGTAGGCCACGAGTTTCTTGACGTCCTTCTGGACCATGGCCACAAGGGCCCCGTAGATGATGCCGATCACGGCCAAGTGCGCCAACCAGGGACCGAGCGCCAAGGCGGCGTCCGGGAACAAGGGAATTGCAAAGCGCAGCAGACCGTATGTGCCCATCTTCAGGAGAATGCCGGCCAGGATCACCGAGCCGGCGGTGGGTGCCTCGACGTGGGCGTCGGGCAGCCAGGTGTGGAAGGGGAACAGGGGCACCTTGATGGCAAAGGCCAGTGCAAAGGCCGCGAAGAGCCACATCTGCTCGGTACGGCCGAGATCCAGGAGCATGAACTTGTCGAGTTCCATGCTACCGGCCTGGTAGTAGCAGTAGATGATGGCCACAAGCATGAAGACCGAGCCCACCATGGTGTAGATGAAGAACTTCACCGCCGCGTAGATGCGCCGCTCGCCGCCCCAGATCCCGATCAGGAAATACATGGGGATGAGCATGGCTTCCCAGAAGAAGTAGAAGAGCAGCATGTCACGGGCCAGGAAGGTGCCGATCATGGCCGTCTGCAGGAAGAGCAGGAAGGCCATGGCTTCGCGCACCCGGTCCTGGATGGCGCTCCAGGTGCTCAGGATCACCAGGGGTCCCAGGAACGTGGTCAGCAGCACAAGGAAGAGCGAGACACCGTCGAGTCCCAGGGAATAAGTGATCTTACCGTCGGCCAGCCAGGCGACTTTTTCGACGAACTGATCACCGGCATTGCCCACATCGAAGTGCTTGAACAGATGCAACGAGAGCACGAAGTCGATGAGCGCAACCGTCAGGGCTATGATGCGCGCCATCTTCTTCGAAGCTCCGAGCAGCAGGACCAGGACGGTACCCGCCAGGGGCACGAATGTGACCCAGGAAAGAATGTGGTCGGTTATAAACGACACAACCGTCTCCCCCTACGCCGTCAGAGTGAAGTAAAGAATGAACGCCAGGACGCCCAATGAGAATACGTATGCATAGAATCGCAACAGGCCGTTCTGGAACAATCGCAACACGGCGCTGATGATGGACACCGTAATGGCCGATCCGTTGACCAGAAGCCCGTCGATCAGACCGGCGTCCACCGTTTTCCAGAGAACTTTCTCCGATAAGGCGTAACCGGGCTTGAGGAAAGCCGCCTCGTAGGCCTCATCCACGTAGTACTTGTTCAGCAGCACACGGTGCGGCACACCCCCGGCGAATTTCTGCAACTTAGTCGCCAGGCTCAAACGCTTGTTGTAAACCCACCAGCCCGCCGTCAACCCGAGCAGCGCCCAAACCAGAGACGCCGAGGCCAGAGTCCACTCCATGGCCTCCTCCTCTGCGTGGTCGAGACCCTCCACTACATCGTGAACCACATGGGCGGTCACGGCCAAAGTGCCCGCTGTCTCACCGAGTGAACCATGCTCGATTTCCTGCAGGATGCCGTGCCCGTCATGGTGCGCAACAGTCTCATGGTGAAATACTGGTTCCAGCCATTTCTCGAAATGATTGGCTCCGCCCATGAAGTGCGGAATACCGATCCAACCGCCGGCGATCGAGAGGACGGCCAGGATCACCAGGGGCATGGTCATCGTCGCGGGCGACTCGTGGATGTGACTCTTGACGTGATCGCTGGCGCGGTTCTTTCCGAAGAACGTCAGCGAGACAAGGCGCATCATGTAGAAGGCCGTCAGACCCGCCCCCAGGAATCCCACCAGCCACAACCAGACGTTGCCCTCGGAAAAAGCCTTCCAGAGAATTTCATCCTTGGAAAAGAATCCTGCAAAGGGGAAGACGCCCGCCAGGGCCACCCGCCTTCTTCTGAACGTGCGACCTTTTATCCCCACCTCCGTCCGCATGCCTCCCAGCAGGCGCATGTCCTGCTCGTTGCTCATGGCGTGAATGACCGAGCCGCTGCCGAGGAAGAGCAGCGCCTTGAAGAAGGCATGGGTCATCAGATGGAAGACGCCGGCTGTAAAAGCGCCGACGCCGCAGGCCAGGACCATGTAGCCGAGTTGGCTGACGGTCGAATAGGCCAGCACCTTCTTGATGTCGTTCTGGGCCAGGGCGATGGTCGCTGCGAAGAGGGCCGTCACGCCGCCGACTATGGCCACGACCAGCATGGCCGTGGGCGACAGGACGTAGATGAAATTCAATCGCGCGATCATGTAGACACCGGCGGTGACCATGGTCGCGGCGTGGATCAGGGCCGAAACGGGTGTGGGACCCGCCATGGCGTCCGGGAGCCAGATAAACAAGGGAATCTGCGCCGACTTGCCCGTCGCACCTAAAAACAGCAGCAACCCGATCAGGGTCGCAGCTGGCGCAAGCAGCGGCGCATGGGCCGCGAGGGTGCGGAACGAGAAGACACCCTCGCCGGGAGCCAAATGGGGCAACAACGTCGACCCGATGACCAGCATTCCCAGCAGGAAACCGAAATCGCCGATCCGGTTGACGATGAAAGCCTTCTTGCCGGCTGCGGCATTGGCCTCATCGTTGAACCAGAAGCTGATCAGCAGGTAGGAACAGAGGCCCACGCCTTCCCACCCCACGAAGAGCATCACGAGGTTCTCGCCCAAAACGAGCGTCATCATGGCGAAGATGAACAGGTTCATGTAAGCGAAGAACCGATTGAAGCCCTTGTCGTGGGCCATATAGCCCAGCGAGTAGATATGGATCAGCAGACCGACACCGGAGACCACCAGCGCCATGATCGCGTTCAGCGGATCCATGGCGAAACCGATGTCGATGGTCAGGCGGCCCATGGTCAGCCAGGTGGCCAGAGTATCGGTCACCAGGCGTTCGGCCGGCTCCATCGCGAGCAGGCGCAGGAAGACCCGCACCGACAAGGCGAAGGATATGGCAACGGCGCCACAGGCGAGCAGTCCCGCCACGCGACGCGGTATGACCCGCAACAGCAGACCGTTTACGGCGGCACCGATCAGCGGCACCAGCACGATCCATCTCAGGGCTGTTTCCACGGCATGGGTATCCAAAATCTACTCCATGAGGGTCTTGAGTTCGTCCACATTCACCGTCCGGCGCAGGCGGTAGATCTCCACCAGTATCGCCAGACCGATGGCGGCTTCGGCGGCCGCCACGGCGAAATTCATCAGTACGAAGACGTGTCCCGAAAGATCGCCGTGTACGCGCGAGTAGGCGGCGAAAACGACGTTCACACCGCACAGCATGATCTCGATGCTCATGAGCATGATCAGGCTGTTGCGACGCGTGGCCACACCGACCATTCCCACCAGGAACATGGCCGCCGCGAGTATCAGGTAATGGGTCAGTCCTATTGCCACGGCAGATCCTCCTCCTTACGCCCCAGAGCCAAGGCACCGATGATGGCCACCAGCAGGACGATGGAAATAAGTTCGAAGGCCAGCAGATACCGGTTGAGCAGAAGCTCGGCCACACGTTCGGCCGTACCGGCGGTCTCGGGAGCGGCCACGGCGAAGGCCGTCAACCCGCTTTGCGACAGCCAGCTTATCAGGGTCACCGCGATGGCGGCGGCGGGCGCACCGAGAAGCAGGATCTTCCAGAGGCTACGCCGTTCGCGTTCGGCCGGCAGCACGGGGCCCTGCAGCATCATGATCACGAAGAGGAACAGGACCATGATGGCGCCGGCGTAGATGAGGATCTGCAAAATGGCGAGAAAAGGCGCCGCAAGCAGTGCGAAAACGCCGGCCGCGTTGACGAAGCTGAAGATCAGCCACACGGCGGCGGATACGGCGCTCCGACTCGAGATCGTCATCACCGCCGATCCGAGCATCAGTCCGGCGAAGAGATAGAAAAGAAAGGTCTCCACGTCTGCAAGCCTCCCGAACCGTCAGAGGGTCCCGTTCGTCTCGTCGTTCAGCAGGAATTCCTTGTTCACGAAGAATTTATCCCGACTGTCCGCCACGATCTCATAGATGCCCGTGTCCATGCGGATCGCGTCGCACGGGCAGGCTTCCTCGCACAGGCCGCAATAAACGCAGCGCAACAGGTCGATGTCGAATTTCTCGGGGAACTTCTCGATCGTCGGATCGGGATGTTCGGCCGCGGTGATGTGAATGCAGTCGGCCGGACAGGCCGTGCTGCACATCATGCAGGCGACGCACCGGGGCGAGCCGTCGTCACGCTGCATGAGGCGATGCCGACCGCGGAAGCGATCGCTGTACTGCGGCTTCACCTCCGGATACTGGACGGTGGGCATGTCCTTCATGTAGAAGATGTTCCGCACCAGATGCTTGATGGTGATCCAGAGCCCGCGGAACACCTCCCCCACATAGAGGCGCTCGCGGAAGTTCATCTCCGCGCCGTAGCCGTGCTGTTTACCGTTCGTCCTCATAGCCTCGTACCTTCTCTAGATCAGGGCGACCCAGACCGCCGTAATCACCAGGTTCGCCAGGGCGATCGGAAGCATGATCTTCCACCCCAGGTTCATGAGCTGATCATACCGGAATCGCGGCAGCGTCCAGCGGACCCAGACGAACAGCCAGCAGAAGAAAACAACCTTCCCCACGAACGCCCCCACCTGCAGAAGGGTGGCGAAGACCGACGCGGCCTGCGGCCCTACGTTCCAGGGCTGCAGGGCGAAGCCCGCCAGCGAGCCGGCGCACATCAACGCGAAGACGGTGCCCAGGAAACCGGGCTCACGGTCCCGCGCATCGCCGAACTTGTTGCGCTCGCGGACCGAGCGTCGGAAAAAGAGCAGCGCGACGACACCCGCGAACAGGGCCTGAAGAATCATCGCCAGCGGCAACAGGGTCCCCGCGTTGCCCTCGATAATGCCACGCGAGAGCCAGGGGATGTTCCAACCCCCGAAGAAAAGCGTCGCGATCAGTGCGGCCCCTATAACCAGGTTGGCGTACTCCGCCATATAAAAGAGCGCGAACTTCATGGAGCTGTATTCGACGTGATAGCCGCAGACCAACTCCGACTCGCCCTCGGGCAGGTCGAAGGGCGTCCGGTTGGTTTCGGCGAAGATCGCCGTGATGAAGAGCAACGCCCCCACCGGCTGGATAACCACGCCCCACTTGGGTAGGAACCCCAGGATCAGGTCGCCCTGTCCCGCCACGATGTCGGTCAAGCGCAGGGACTCGAAGATCAGCAGCAGACCCATGATCGACAACCCCATGCTGATCTCGTAGCTGATCATCTGGGATGTCGAACGCATGGCGCCCAGGAAGGCGTATTTGTTATTGGACGCCCAGCCGGCCATCACGACGCCGTACGTGCCGAGGCTGGCTATGGCGAGGACGTAGAGGATGCCCACATTCAGATCAGCCACCACCAGGGGAATCCGCTTGCCGCCGATCTCCAGATAGTCGCCGAAGGGAATGACCGCGTAGGTCAGCAGTGCCACGAAGAACACCACGAACGGCGCCAACGCATAGAAGAAGCCGTGCACGTTCGCGGGCCGCACGTCTTCCTTGAAAAGCAGCTTCATCACGTCGGCGATGGGGTGGACCAAACCGCCCAACCTGATCCCGGCCACACTCGCGCGATTGGGTCCGATACGATCCTGGATCATGGCCGAGCCCTTGCGCTCCGCCCAGATCAACACCGGCACCAGGCCGATGACCAGGACCAGCATGAAGACGATCTTCAGGAAAGTCGTCACCAGGAGATCCATCAGGCATCACCTCCGGTGTCCGCTTCGGCAACTGCCGATCCGGACGCGCCGATCGTGTTGAGGTCTTGTCCGTTCAGAGCCGCAACGCGCTCAGCAACGCCACGACGGAGTTCGGGGAGTCCCGCAGGCTGCGTCTGATCGTCGGTCCGCCCTTGCCAGTCGGCCAGGAATCGCCAGTCTTCACGCGCTTCACCGGGCCGCGCAACGACGCGACGGATCAATTGCAGACGTCCCTTTGCATTGACGAATATTCCATCCCGCTCTGCCCACGCACTCGTGGGTACAACCACCTGCGCGGCATCCGAGGTCGCGTTGCGGTGCGTGCCGAGGTAAACCAGGGTCTTGCCGGCAACGGCCTCTGCGAAGGCCGGCACCTCACCCACCGGGTCACCGCCGTATACCACGACGACGCCATCGGCGGCACGGGCCCTCGCGGCCAACTCATCCCCCGCCAACTCGTCGATTCCCAACCAGGCCAGAGACTTTCGATTCGGTGTGCGATCGGTCGACAAAAGGATCTCGTCGCCGTCACCTCGACCGGACTCCGACGGTCCGGACACGACTGTGTTTCCGCCACCAAGCCCTTTGAAAAGATCCATTTCCTCGAGCGTCTGCCATGGCGACACCACGAACAGGCCCTTGCCGCCAAGCGCATCGAGCCGCGACCATACCTGATCCCAGGACGCTTCACGCTGTCGGTCGCCATCAGCCAACAAGGGGGCGTCGAGCCGACTCTCGGCATGCACCCGGCGATACTCCAAACGGCCGAAGTCGCACATCCAGCGACCGTTGACATCGGCGTTGAGCCTGGGCTTGATGCGGAAGATTCGATCGGCCTCGTGATCGACGCGGATATTGCATCCCGTCGCACATCCCGGACAGATCGTCTGGGTGCTCTTCAACAGCCACACACGCTTCTTGAAGCGGAAGTCGCGGCTGGTTAACGCACCGACCGGGCAGATGTCGACGGTGTTCAGGCTGTAGTTGTTGTTCAGTTCCTTGCCGGGTGCAATACCCACCTCGGCCCGATCCCCGCGATTGAAGATGCCGAGCTCGCCCGTGCCGGTCACATGATCGCAGAAGCGCACGCAGCGGGTACAGAGGACGCACCGTTCCGTGTCCAGAATCACATGCGGACCGATGACCTGGGCCTTGGCCTTGGTGACCTTGTCGCCCTTCTCCACCTCTGACTCGTAGAGACCGTACTCCATGTACTGGTTCTGCAGACCGCACTCGCCGGCCTGATCACAGATGGGACAGTCCACGGGATGATTGATCAGATGCATTTCCAAGGTCTGCTGGGCCGCCTTGCGGACCCGCTCGTTACGGGTGAACACGACCATACCGTCGCGCACCGTCGTGTTGCAGGCGATGGTGAGTTTGGGCATCCCCTCGATCTCCACCTGGCAAAGGCGGCACACGCCCGCAATGGGCAGATCGGGGTGGTAACAGAAGTGCGGCAGGGCCTCACCGCGGGCCTCACGACAGGCGTCGAAGAGAGAGGTCCCCTCGGTAAATTCCAGTTCCTGGCCGTCGATCGTCAACTTGACCATGGCGTCAACTCCTGAACTCGCGCGCCCAGCGCGAGGCCGGTCCCGGCTGCTTGCTGTCGTGTACCAACGCCTCGAATTCGGCGCGGAATCTCTGCAGGAAACTCTGCATGGGCATGACGGCCGCATCGGCCAGCGGGCAGATCGTCAGCCCGGCCATACCGCCGCAAACCTTGTCCAGCAGATCGATATCTTCCAGTGTCCCTTCGCCGCGTCGCAGGCGTCGCACGATCCGGTGCAGCCAGCCCGTGCCCTCGCGGCAGGGCGTGCACTGCCCGCAGGACTCATCCCAGTAGAAGTGCATGAGCACCTGGATCAGCTCTACCATATCGCAACGCGCGGGGATGATGATCATGCCGCCGGAACCAAGCATGGTGCCCGCCTCCGCCAACGATTCGTAGTCGAGGCGCGTATTCATGGCCTCTTCGGCCGTCAGAACCGGCACCGAGGAGCCGCCCATGATGACGGCCTTGAGCTCTTCGCCCTCGGCCATGCCGCCGAGCCAGTCGTTGAAGAAATCGCGGAACGGCAAGCCCAGCGGGATCTCGTGTACCCCGGGGTTGCGCACAGGGCCGCTTACGCTGAAGAGCTTTGTGCCGGCTGATTTTTCGGTGCCGTGGGCGCGATACGCCTCTACGCCCTCATTCAATATGAAGGGGACCGAAGCAACCGTTTCCACGTTGTTCACAATGGTCGGCTTACCCAGAAAACCCGAGACAGCGGGGAACGGCGGCTTGATCAGGGGCTGTCCCTTGCGACCCGTCACCGAGTTGATCAGGCCCGTTTCCTCACCACAGATGTAGGCGCCGGCGCCCTTGTGGACGATCATGTCCAGCTTGTAGCCGCTGCCCAATATGTTTTCGCCCAGGAAACCCGCGGCGTAGGCTTCGTCTACTGCCTTCTGCGTACGGTCGATCAGCCAGCCGAACTCGCCGCGTATATAGATCACGCACAGGCAGGCGTTGACCGCGAAGGACGAGATGATCGAGCCCTCGATCACGGCGTGGGGATCGTAGTCGAGCAGAAAGCGGTCCTTGAAGGTGCCCGGCTCGGATTCATCGGCGTTGACCATGAAGTAGACCGTGTCGGCATCCTTGGGCACGAAGCCCCACTTGACGCCGGCCGGGAAGCCCGCGCCGCCGCGGCCGCGCAGTCCCGACTCCTTGACCAGTTCGGTCACCTTGGCCGGTCCCAGATCTCCGACGGCCTTGCGCAACGCCTGGTAGCCGCCCTGGGACTCGTAGACCGACAGCTTGTGCCCGTCCTTCGTCCCGAAGCGTTTCGACAGTATCCGGTAGTCGTCGCGGTTCATCCTAGTCCTCCAGATCCCGGTCCGTGTCGGCCGGCAGCAACTCGCCCCGACGCATGCCGTCCAGGATCTCGTCAGCCTTCTCGGGCGTCAGATGCTCGTAGAGATGCTTACCGACCTGCATGCAGGGTCCCATGCCGCAAGCGCCGAGACATTCCACACCTTCGAGGGCGAACATGCCGTCGGGAGTCGTCTCGTTTCTGCGGACACCGAGCTTCTTCTCCATATGGGCGATAAGCGAACGCGACCCCATGATGTGGCAGCTGATGTTGTGACAGACCTGCAGCACATACTTGGCCTGGGGGGTGTCCCGGTACATGAAGTAGAAGGAGATGATCTCGCGGACCTTGGCCTCGGACACCTCCAGTTGTTCCGCCGTCCAGGTCACGGCCTCGTCGGATATGTAGCCGTGACGGTCCTGGATGAGCCACAGTGTGGGCATCAGGGCGCTTCGTTTGGTCGGGTACTTCTCGACGATCTTCGCAAAGGCCTCCTGGTCCTCTCCCGGCAGGAAGAAACCCTTGGCCCCGGCCGCCTGTGCGCTCATGTCGCCGGTTCCTTTCGTGTCGCTCATCGATCAAGCTCCCCGGCAATGACCTCTGTCATATCCGGTCATCTGGAATTCCCGAGCGACGATGCAAGCTACTTGACCGGCTCGGCCTCTTTCTCTTTTTCTTCT
>DAOVZQ010000068.1 GCA_030635025.1 bacterium | reverse complement strand
GGGACGCCAGGAAAATACCGGGGCCAAGCAGGGCGAGCACCCGTTCCAGGCGAGCGGGAACTGGCTCGAAGTGGAGATCGAGACCACGGGTGTCTATCGCGTGAGGGGAATAGACTTCACGCTGTCCGGTATCCAACTCTCACAGGTCGACCCCGCAAAATTTCGCGTCTACCGGGCCTGGCCGACGGTGCTGCCCGACGATCCCGAATTTGAGCCGGCAACATGGCAGGACGATTTTAACGGTTTGACGGAAGTCGCCGTGGAGATCAACGACACCGACGACTCCTGGGACGACGCCGATGATCTGCGCTTCTACGCGGTCGGCCCCGACGATTGGTCGGATCGTTTCGTCGCCGACGCTTCACCGATCGCGTGGCAGGAGCATCTCTACAGCAATCGTACCGTCTACTGGGTGACCTGGGAGAACCATCAGACCGATTCGCCCATGCCGGGTGATCCCCTTCGCATAGCCGCGCGGGATGCCGCGGCCACGGGTGAGCGGGAGACCGACATCCACCTGACGCGGATCCATCGCGAGGAATCCAACGTGGAAGCCTTTGGGCGACTGTTGGACAACTGGGCCTGGGATACGACCATCGATCACCAGAAGCCCATCGACTTCGACGTTCCCCACGCCGTTACCGACAGCGCCGCCTTCTATCAGGTGGAATTGGGCGCGTTCTACCACATCGGCAGTGACGATGACCTGCAGACGACCGTCATGACCTGGTTGAATGATGGCGATGCCGTGGGGGAGACAGTCCTCAAGAGCTGGACGATTGCCACGCAGACCCACTCCGACAGTCTGCGCAACAGGCTGACCGGCTGGAGCGATCGGATCGACGAAGGGTCGAACACCTTGACCCTGGCTCGACTGAGCGAACAGTCCGACGGGCTCTTCGTAGTCCTGGATTCGGCAGATCTGATGCCTTGGCAGGATCTGATTCACGATGGCGGACAACTGGACATCATTCACTGGGGTTCCCAGGTGAGTGCCCCCGGTCAGCTCGTCGACCTGCGTTTGCGTCTGGCGACCGGAACGGTCCCCGCTATCTGGGACATCACCGATCCCGAGTCCCCCGAGGCGCTCGACGGCACACCGTCCGGATCGCCCTCTGACGCCCTGGTGGTCGGTTTGACGCGCCAGCCCGAAACCGATATCCATCTGCTGGCTTTCCGCGATGCCGATCTGCTTGTGCCGGCGGCCCTGTTTCATCGTAATCCGGGAAGTCTGCGCGAAACCGATCCGACCGTTTCATACGTGCTCGTCTACAACGGGTTGTTCACCGCAGACGCCCAGCGGCTTGCCGCGCACCGGTCTTCGACCCTGTCCACGCTGGTAGTGAACGCGGAAGACGTGTACGACGCCTTCGGCGGAGGCGTCAAGGATCCGCTCGCCCTTCGTAATTTTTTCAAATGGCTCTGGATCGAGGGGGACGGCCAGCTGGAGTATGTCTGCCTGCTGGGCGACGCATCCCATGATTACCGTCACTTCCAGAACCAGTTCGAGGATCTCATCCCCACGGTTGTGCGCACCAGCTACCCGAGTCCCTTGAGTTATTTCCGGGTGCCCTATTCCACCGACGATCACCTGGTCTCCTTCGAGGCTCCGGTGGGCCAGAACTCATTGGACCTGCCGGACGTGGCCGTTGGTCGGCTGACCGTGCGCGAAGCCGCGGAATCCCAGCGGCGGGTGGACACCCTGATCGATTACGATGTGGATACACCTGCGGGGACCTGGCGCAACCGCGTCGTCTTTGCGGCCGATGATTTCTGTCAGCCTTCGGACACCTATTGTTCCGAGTCCATGCATATGGATCAGGCCGAGATCCTGATCGATACATATCTTCCCGCGACCATCGACGCCGTAAAGCTGTACCTGGTCGACTACGACTACGATCCGGGGGGCACCTTCAAGCCCTTGGCCCGTCAGGAAGCAAGACACCAATGGAACGAAGGCCTGTCGATCTTCCACTACATCGGCCATGGTTCGGACAACACCCTGGCCGATGAACAGGTCTTCCTTACGAGCGATATATTCGGCCTGACCAATGGCCTGCGCCGCGGCGTTTTCGTGGCGTTCAGCTGCGATGTGGGCATCTACGACAACCCCACGCGGCAGAGCATGGCCGAGACCTTCACCGCCCAGGCTAGTGGCGGAGCCATCGCGTCGATCGCGGCCTCGCAGGTGAGTTTCGTCACGCCCAACAACAGCCTGTCGAACGCCTTCTACCGGGCACTCTATCCCGGGCAGTTGGTCGATGCGACCGTCACCCTGGGAGACGCACTGCTGCAGGCCAAGGTGGACATGGGCGTCTCCAAGCTGGACCCGATCGTGAACAGCCAGAAGTACAATCTGTTCGGCGATCCGGCGACCTCGTTGCCCAACCCCGCGGCCGGTCCCGAATTCCACGCCACCAGCAGCGACACGTTGCATGGCGGTTGGCGCGAGGAGATCGTCTGTGTTCTGAGCGACTACGGCCTGACCGCCGGCGCCGGCGCCACATACGATCTGGACGTTCTCGAAGACCGCCAGGACAAGATCGCCACCGAAGACTACGCATCGTCATCCTACTGGCTGCCCGGCGCAACGGTCTTTCACGGCACCGGTAACGTCGATGCCGATACCTTGCGCATTCCCTTCAAGGTGCCGGTGCAACTCGGCTACGGAGATCAGGGCAAGGTGCGCCTGATCATCAACACGGTCGAAGGCGGCCACGCGGCTGCATTGGCGTTGCCCGTGGTGCAGGCCTCTACCGGTGAAGTGACGGACTTCGCCGGTCCCGCGATCGAAATGGCGTTCAGCGACGATCGCTACCGGGTGAAGCCGGGAACCACCCTGAGCGGCGCCATCGCGGATACCAGCGGCGTCAGTATCCTGGGCACAAGCCCGCTCAACAGTATTCTGCTCGTCTTCGACGACAGCGATTTCATGAGCAACGTTTCCGACGGGTTCGTCTTCGATCCGGGAAGTTATACGACCGGCAGCATCGAAATTCAGCTGCCCGACAATCTCGAATTGGGCGAACATATGGTGGCCCTGTTGGCCAGCGATGTGCTGGGAAACGTCGGCACGGACACGCTCAACTTCCAACTCGTGGCGGGAGAGCAGATCGCCGTCGACGACGTCACGCTCTTTCCCAACCCGACGGCGGGACCGGCCCGCCTGATTTTCGAGATCAGTGATCCCATGTCGGTCAACTGGTCCATCTATACCTTGTCCGGCCACTTGATCTACCAACAGGGACGGAGTTTCTCGACTCCCGGCCCTCAGGTCATGCATTGGGACGGACGCGATTCCGTAGGAGACGAACTGGCCAACGGCGTCTATCTGTACGTCCTGAAAGCCTACGGATTCGACGACGGACACCAACTCAACGTAACCGGAAAACTGGTGGTGATGAAATAGGGGGCGCGACCCTGCGGTCGACGGCCCATGTTGTTTGATAAGTGCGAAATAAGGGTGGCCGTGATCGTCCACCGAAATTCGACTGGAGGTTCTCGATGTCTAGGAAGTCTCTTCTGATCACGATGCTGGCTGTAGCAGGACTGATGTCTGTTGCATCCAGCGCATTGGCCATATCCGGCGCGGGCGCTATCGCCCTGGAATTTCCCATCGGCGCCCGCTACAACGCACTTGGCGAGGCCGGGACGGCCCTGGCTCAGGATGCGACCGCCATGTGGTGGAATCCCGGTGGCCTGGCCTATGCAACAGATGTTCACGACAAGCGGATGCACGTCATGCATTCCCCGCTCGTGCCCGACCTGGCCGACGATATCGCCCTCAGTTGGGTAGGCTACGTATCGAAGAAGTGGGGCGGTACGCTTGGCTTCAATCTCACCTATCTGAGCATGGGAGACCAGCTGTCGACCCGGGATGACGGCACCGAAGGTGATCTGTTCTCCTCGAATATGTGGGCCGCGGGAATCGTCTACGGCACGCGCCTGTCGACCAACCTCGGCTTCGGCATCGGCTTCAAGTTCTTCCGCGACAACCTGGCGCCCGACTCGGTGCTCCAGGATGGACAGGGCGGCTCCGGCAGCACGTTCGCCGTGGATGCCGGCATCCTCTGGAAAGTCCCGATGATCAAGTCGAACCTGGCCGTGGCCCTGAGCAATCTCGGCCCCAACATCACCCACGTGGATGCGGACCAGAGCGATCCCTTACCCCGCAAACTAACGTTCGGCCTGGCCACAAGTCTTATGCACAGCGAAGCCACGTCGCTGCTCTTCGTGACCGATCTGCTCGTGCCCCTGCTGAGCTGGGACGACGCGGACGACGATTACGGCCTGGGCACGGACTTCGGCGAGACGGAGTGGGGCGTGGGCCTGGAGTGGTCCTACATCCAGTCCCTGTTCATCCGCTTCGGCTACAAGAAGGGGACCGGCCAGATCGAGGACATGACCTGGGGCCTGGGCATGCATCTCGGCAAGTGGGTCGGCAGGAACATCACCTTCGGGTATGCGTCGGTGCCGCAGGCCGAGGGTCTCAAGAACGTCAACCGGTTTTCCCTCGGGTACGATTTCTAGAGTGGAACGGAATGGTCCTGTCCCCTGGGATCGTGAGGAGATGTCTTGAGCAACAGGCTTGATGCTATCGGTCGGCGCATGATCGCCGTCTGGATCTTTGTCTTGGCTATGTCTGTATGCCAGACGACTCGGGCGAATGCCCATGAGCCCGGCTCGACAACCAAGGTGCCCGTCCAAAAGATCCATGCCGAGCGTTTGTACGGCGGACCGGACGGAGAGGTCGCGCGCCAGCGTGATCAGCGCCGCATGGACGTGCTGTCTTCACGTAACCATATCGTACACGAGATGCTTGGCGGCCGTCATATTTCTCGTTTGTCGCGCGAGCGATTGGCCGCGGCCGGACTCGGCACCGAGCGGTCGATCCTGGACCTCGCCGCCAAGCAGGACCGCACGACGTTGCGCGTGTTGCTGGTGCGCATAGGTTTCGAGACCGACCTCAGCGGCGACCTGACCAGTGTGACGACGGACGGCGACTTCCAACTGGGCCCACCCGGCGAAGACGAGTTGATCGACCCGTCGCCCCACGACAAGAAATACTTCGAAGCTCATCTGCGAGGACTCTCCGAGTATTACAACGTCCAATCCGGAGGGCGCCTGACTATCGACGGGCGTGTCCTGCCCGAAGGCGACACCGATTGCTACAAGCTGAGCGATCTGTCCGAATTCGCCCCAGGCGCCGATGCCTACTGGACCGTGCCCATGCTGGAGACCCTAGTGCGCGAGATCGTTACCCTGGCCGACGAGCAGACCTTGCTGGACGGCAGCGTCCGCCTGGCCGATTACGATGACGACGATCCTCTGACCTACGTGATCTTCGTTCACGCCGGAGCGGATTGGCAGAGCGACATCAACCAGGATTCTCCCAACGACATCCCCACCTTCTTCGTCACCTTGGGCACGCCGGTGGAACTGACATCGACCGATTCCGAGACTCACGAGCCGGGGCTGTTGAGCGAGTGTTCCATCATTCCGGAAACCACCACCCAGGACGGATGGCTGGGCAGTATCGCGGGCGCTCTCTACCACGAGTTCGGTCACGCCCTGGGCCTGCCCGACGTCTACGACACGTCGACGGGCCTGCCGGCGGCCGGCTACTGGGATCTCATGGATTCGGGCCCCAACCTGATTTCCAATATTGGTTTTCCCCATCCCACCATACCGGACTCGATCGAGGTATACAGCGTGGCCGGCCTGTTGCCCCCGTCGCTGAGCGCCTGGTGCAAATGGTATCTGGGCTGGCTGGAGATGGGCGGATTGACAGGCGCGGTCACCGATGTGCACCTGCCGGCTGTACAGGTTCAGCGCAATCATTACGGAACCTGGTATTACGGTACGTCGGTGGACGGTCACGCCTTCGATTTTCGCACCGACTATCCTCAGGCCCTGATCGGCGGTGTTTCGCCGCGCGAATTCTTCCTGCTGGAGAACCGTTGGGTCCCCTGGACCTCGGGCGAGTTGCCGGACGTGACCGGAATCGGTTTCGTTCGCGACAACGATACGGGCGTTTTCCTGTACATGGGCGGCGACGAGTGGGATCCGGACGGACCGGGCCCCCTGCCGTCCGCTGCCCGCAACACGGGCATGTACGACTTCTTCCTGCCGGACGGCGGATTGCTGGTCTGGCACGTCAATCAGGACCGCATCGACGCCGGCATGCCGGACAACACGATCAACGCCTACGGTGACGGCCTTCGTCTGCTCGAACCGGACGGAATTCAAGACGTGGGGGTTTATGAGGCCTATACCCTGGGCTTCTTCGGATCGTCGCGCGATCCCTTCCATGCCGGTACGAGTCCCGTCCTGCCCCAGGAGGGTCGTCCGGGGACGCGCGCCTATGACCGGTCGTGGACGGGGCTAGAGCTGGCCGACATTTCCGAGAATAACGCCACCATGACCTTCGACGGCCTGGTTGCGCCGCTGATAAGCACGCCGCCGCTCGAGATCCCGCCGGCGAACGCCGCGCCCAGATTGCTCGACAAGGACAGCGTTACGCCCTGGCGGGTGTCGGGGATCGGTGATCAGGATTGGACCGAAGTGATGGTCTACGCCTCTGAGCCGGTCGTGGATGAAACGGAAGACGGCGAGCCGGCCTATGTCTTTTTCGTCGAGCTGTCCGGCGCTTCGATCCTACCCGATCTGGAAGACGGGCCGATCGGCGCGATGCAGGCCTTGTCCGAGCCTCTGGCGGGTCCGCCGACCGTGGTGAAAACCAGCGGGACCGGACGCGACCTGCTCATGTTCGGCACCCGTGATGGCAACGTGCAGACCTATCTGGACGTCGTGGCCGGAGGGGTTCTCCTGCCCTGGTGGGGGCCTGTCTCAGCAGGCGACACTCTGGCCTATGCGCCCTCGGTTGCCCGACTGGGTGACGACTCCGTACGCCTCTTGTGCTGTCTCGAGCCCGGACGACTCCAACTTCTCGATGAAATGGGCGTCCGCACGGGCGCCGGCTTTGATCTCGACGCCGCAGCCGGACTCCCGGTCGGCCGCTTCGCTTCGGTGCCGAGGACGGTACGGCAACCCTTCGGCGTGGACCGGTATCTGGTGGTCACCGAATCCCATTGGTGCATGCTCGGTCCGGATACCGAGGACGGTGCGCCCCTCGATATGGGGCTCGTCACCGTTGCGCCGGATTCGTCGGGGCATCTCCGGACGGCCGTATGGGAGCAGGACAACGAGTCGCGACTCATCATAATCGGAACAGACGGTGCGGAGTTCATCCGTTTCCAGTCTCATTTGCCCACCGAGACCGGCTCATGGGATCCGCGTCTTCGTGGTGAACTCGTGGCTGACCCGGCCGTGGCCGATCTGGACGGCGATGGCCGTCACGACCTGATCATGCTCACGGCCACGCATCTGCACGCCTGCTCGATCAACGGTGTGCCGTTGACGGGATTTCCCCTGGACCTGCTTGGGCAGTTCCCCCTGGACGCCGACACCCGCTTCGACGGCGGACTCGCGGTCTTCGATGCGACCGGCGACGGCCGCAACGAAATCTTCGCCACCACGACACAGGGCCATCTGTTGGGCTGGGACGCGATGGGTGTCCTCATGCCGCGTCTGCCATTGTTGTGGGGCGATCGCGGCGTCAGCTCCCTGATTGTTGGCGATGCGCCCGACGGGGGACGTGTCCTCTGGCTCGGTGATTCGGGAGGTCGCATGGCCACAGGGAGCGGACCGACCGCTTCGGGTGGCCGTATCGTGGGCTTCATGCCGTCGTCGGCCACAATCGTCGGCGGCACCTCGGAATGGTTGGGTCCCTTGGGCGGCAGCCGACGATCCGGCGCCACCGGCGATCCTACGGATCTCGGCGTCGTGTCCACCCTGAAGGCCGAGCAGGATAGGTTCTTCGCCTATCCGAATCCGGCGCGAGGCGACGAGACCACTTTCCGTTACTTCAGCCTAGTGGCGGGACGCGCCCACCTGACGATCTATAATCTGGAGGGCGAAGAGGTCGTCCGCCTTTCCCACGATGGCGGCGACGGCGTCGTCGAGGAAGTCCATTGGCCGTTGGCGGGTCTGGCTTCCGGCGTCTACATGTGCCGGTTGGACGCCCCCGCTGTGGACGGCGGTTCGACGCGACGGATCATCCGGTTGGCGGTTGAGAGATGATGTCATGCCGGCTCGGCCGGTTGGTAATAAGGGAGACTGGAATGAATACACGAAGATTCGTACTTAGCACGATCCTGCTGCTGACCTTCGGCGCCGCTTGGGCGACGGCAGCCGACACCGCGGCTTCGGAACGTGCGGCCTGGCTCGCGGAAAGGGTTGCAGCCGAAGCTCCCTCCCTCCACAGGGCGGCGGCCACGCCTCAGAGTGACATCGGCGGTATGGACGGATATTCGGGGACGACCTACGGCGGTGCCAACGGATCGATCGCCAGGCCGTTGCTGCTGTCCCTGCTTATGCCGGGGCTCGGCGAGGCCACCATGGGCTACAAGCGGGGCTATCTGATGATGGCCCTCGACGTGGCCTCCTGGGTTGGCGTGAAGCACTACCACGACCTGGGTCATGAGAAGCGTGACGAGTACTATGACTTCCTGGACGAGCACTGGAGCGAACAGCGTCTGGAAAATGCGTTCGGCACCGATGGTGAGGCCGGCACGTTTTTCTATGATGTTGAGCACTACGAGGACCTGTCGCTCTGGGTCAGTCGCGAAGACGATGAACGCGAGTACTACGAAAACGCGGGCAAGTGGGACCAGTTCGTTTTCGGGTGGGTGGACTTCACGGATCCGCGCTCCTGGCCCGAGTACACGGGACACTGGGAGTTGATCCCGGACGATGTGCTCAGAACCACGCGCGTTTCCGCCTTGCGTGAGACCTACCGCGGCATGCGTCTGGATTCCAACGACCAATTCGATCATCGGGACACGCTGATATACGTCAACATGTTCACCCGCATCTTCAGTATGTTCCAGGTGGCCTATCTGAGCGGCGCGTTTTCGGGTGGACATCCCGCCGAATTCGCGGTCGCCGGTCATGACGTGGCCCTGATCGCCGAGCCTCGCGGGCTACTGTCCAGTCGTATCGGAGTGTCC
>DAOVZQ010000118.1 GCA_030635025.1 bacterium | reverse complement strand
GTCCAGACTGCCATCGAGAAGGACGGCCTGCCGCCCAGCCCACGCCACCTGGCGTCGGTGCTGGAGGAGATCCGGACACAGGGCGTGCGTACGATCTTCGTGCAGCCCCAGTCGTCCAGCGCGCAGTTGAACGCCCTGGCAAAGTCGGAGGGGCTCAGCGTGACGGTGCTGGATCCCCTTGCACGCGACTACGCAGAGAACATGCGGTATATGGCGGCCGCGATCGGCGCCGCCCTCTCTCCCGTCGACGACGAGGAGGGCTCACCATGAGCGACAATCCGGTCGTGACCCTGCGCAACGTCGATTTCAACTACGGCGCCACACCCGCCCTCAAGAACGTGGACTGCACGGTCCACGACGGCGACTTCGTGTCGATCATCGGACCCAACGGCGGCGGCAAATCGACCCTGCTGCGCCTGATGCTGGGGCTGGAAAAGCCGCAACGCGGCGAGGTCAGGTTGCTGGGCACCTCACCGCGCCGGTCGAGATTGCGCGTGGGCTACATGCCACAGCATCTGCAGATCGACGCCAGTTTCCCCATGACCGTGGACGACGTGGTGTTGATGGGACGGCTTTCGGGACCGTTACCCTGGGGACCATACCGCGCCTCCGATCGCACGGCGGCCGCCGACGCCTTGTCGGCCTGCGACGCCATCGACCTGCGCGATCGGCCCTTCGCGTCGCTCTCGGGCGGCCAACGTCAACGCGTCCTCATCGCCCGCGCCCTGGCCTGCGAACCCGCGGTGCTGATGCTGGACGAGCCGACGGCCAGCCTCGACCCCGCCGTCCAGGACGAGGTCTACGCCCTGCTGAAACGCCTGAACGAAACCATGACCGTGGTGATCGTGTCCCACGACGTCAGCGTCGTGTCGCAACATGTGAATCGGGTCTTTTGCGTGAACATACACGTGTCCGAACATTGTGTGACCGAGATCCCGGACGAGATATCACGGCTGTTCTACGGTCCGGCCGGCCTGCGCCTGGTGCGCCACGATCACGACCACACGCACGACCACCTGCATGGAGCCGATCACTGTGAGTGAGTTCGTCCAAGCCGTCATCGATCACGCCTTCCTGCGGCACGCGCTGTTGGCGGGCGTGCTGGCCGCGGTGGCCAGCGGTGTCGTCGGCACCTTCGTGGTGACGCGCCGCATCACGGTGATCGCCGGCAGCCTGGCCCATACGGTATTGGGCGGCATGGGCGCCGCCTACTGGCTCCGCACCGTTCACGGCGTAACGTGGCTGCAACCCCTGCACGGGGCAATCGTCACGGCGCTCGTCGCGGCGGTGATCATCGCCCTGGTACGCACCCACTGGCGCGAACGCGAGGACACCGTAATCTCGGCGCTGTGGGCGGTGGGCATGGCCGCCGGCGTGCTCTTCCTCTTCCAGACGCCCGGCTACAAGGCCGACCTGATGACCTACCTCTTCGGCAACCTCGCGCTGGTGGACGTGAGCGACCTCCGTCTGCTGGCGGTGCTGGACGTGCTGGTCCTCGGCGGCGTCCTGCTCTACTACCATCCCCTGCTGGCGATCTGTTACGACGAGGAATTCGCCCGGCTGCGCGGCGTGAACGTGACTCTAGCCACCACCCTGTTGTTGATGCTGACAGCGCTGACCATCGTTACATTGATCTACGTCGTTGGTGTGGTCATGGTAATCGCGCTGGTGACGCTGCCCGTTTCGGCGGCCGGAGTCTTCGCCCGACGCCTGTGGCAGATGATGATCCTGGCCGCGGCCCTGAGTGCGATCCTGGTCGTCTCCGGACTCGCCGTGAGCTACAGCGCCGACCTGCCCGTCGGCGCCACGACCATCCTGCTGGCCGCAGGCGTCTACGTGACCGTCCAGATCGGCGCCGCCCTCTTCCGACGCCGGCGCGCCGGTCGCTGACCCGAGGAACCCTTTGATTTCGATTACCCGGGACTTTCTCTCTATACTCATTGATGCATCGCCCTACTTGTTGCTAGGCTTCGCGTTATCCGGCATGCTTCATGTTATTTCAGAGCAACGCCCGGCCTTGCTAGATCCGGTGCGGGGCCGCGGCCCTCGCTCCGTATTCATGGCCACGGTCCTGGGTCTCCCCCTGCCGCTCTGCTCGTGCAGCGTTCTCCCGGCGGCCCTGACCTTACGTCGCAAAGGCGCCGGCCCCGGCGCCGTCTCGTCGTTTTTGATCACCGTACCGGAAACGGATTTCGTGTCGGTGGCTTTGACCTTCGGCATGATGGGCCCACTCATGGCCGTGATCCGGCCTGTGGCCTCGCTCATCACCGGCATCGCAACGGGCCTGGCCGTTGATACGGCCGCACGCGACCTCCCCGACCCGGAGCCGCTACCGAGCATCGATGCCTGCTGCAAGGACGGCTGCCACGACGACCACCCGCCCGCCGATGCTCCATGGTGGGCCCGTGCCTGGCACTTCGGTTTCAGGGAATTCTTCGATGACATTCTGCCCAGCCTGCTAGCCGGCCTACTCATCGGCGCCCTGATCACGGCGCTGATGCCTTTGATCGACCCAACGCTCATGAGTGACCGGCCGTGGCTCGTGTATGTGGTGATGACGCTCATCGGCGTACCCATGTACGTCTGCGCCTCGGCGTCGACCCCCATCGCGGCGGGTCTGATCGCCGGCGGTGTGAGTCCGGGCGCGGCGTTGATCTTCCTGCTGGTCGGCCCCGCAACCAACGCGGCGAGCATGCTCGTTCTGCGGCGCGAGTTCGGGTACAGACTCTTCGGCGTCTACCTGGGCGGGATCGTGCTGGTGAGTTTTACCTTGGGCCTCTTGCTGGACTGGCTGCTCGCGAGCACGGGCTGGGCGGTTCACATACTGGTGAGCGTGTCTGGAGAGGAAACGCCGAACCTCGGACAATGGATCGCCGCCGGTGTCTTCGTTCTACTGTCGATCGTTTCGCTGAACAGGTCACGTCCCTGGCTACGCTGGTTCGGCAGCCGGGACGATCATTGATAACGCGAGGAGATGAACCATGGATATGGAATACCGCTACCTGGGCCGGTCCGGTCTCAAGGTGTCGGCCCTGAGCTTCGGTTCCTGGGTCACGTTCGGGGATCAGATGAACGTGGAGGCCGCCGAGGCCTGCATGACCGCCGCCTACGACGCGGGCGTCAACTTCTTCGACAACGCCGAGGTCTACGCCCAGGGAGAATCCGAACGCATCATGGGTGAAGTGTTGCGCCGCACCGGCTGGCGCCGTGAGGACCTGGTCCTGTCGACCAAGATCTTCTGGGGCGGCCAGGGACCCAACGACCGCGGTCTCTCGCGCAAGCACATCTTCGAAGGCACCGAGGCAGCGCTGGAGCGTCTGGGCACCGACTACGTAGACCTGGTCTTCTGCCACCGCCCCGACCTGCACACGCCCATCGACGAGACGGTCTGGGCCATGCACCACCTCATCCAACAGGGGCTCGCACTCTACTGGGGAACCAGCGAATGGAGCGCGGCGCAGATCCGTCAGGCCTACGACTTCGCCCGTCGCGAACACCTGATCCCGCCGACCATGGAACAACCCGAGTACAACATGTTCCACCGCGACCGCGTGGAGATGGAGTACGCCAAGCTCTACGAGGAGATCGGTCTGGGAACGACTATCTGGTCGCCCCTGGCCAGCGGCGTGCTGACCGGCAAGTACAACCAGGGAACACCCGACGGCTCGCGTTTCAGTCTGCCCAACTACCAGTGGCTGCGGCCGCGGCTGGACAGCCCGGAGGGTCAGGCGCGCCTGGCCAAGGTTGGAGAGCTCATGCCGATAGCCGAGGAGCTTGAGTGCAGCATGGCCCAATTGGCGCTGGCCTGGTGCCTGTCCAACGACGACGTGAGCACCGTGATCACCGGCGCGACAAGCGTGGAGCAGGTTACCGAAAACATGAAGGCGCTGGATGTGGCGGCAAAGCTTACGCCCGAGTTGCTCGAACGTATCGAGGGTATCCTGGCCAACCGGCCGCAGCCGGGACTGGACTGGCGGGAGAATTGATCAGCGAACCAGGGTGACCTTGTGTGATCGGATCCCCGTATCTGTTTCGAGACGGAGAAAGTAGGCGGCGCCGGACACAGCATGTCCGGCGTCGTCACGTCCGTCCCAATCGAGACGGTGGCCGCCGGCCGGTAGCCGCCCCGTACTGAGCGTGCGCACGAGCCGACCCGCGCAATCGTAGACGCGCAGGGTGACCGGGCCGGGCACCGTCACGTCAAAGGCGATCGTCGTGCGAGGATTGAAGGGGTTGGGGGCGGCGCTCAATCGCACCGGCACGGGTGGGGCGGCGGCGAGTCGGGTCTCTCCCAGCAACGCCGTGGTGCCGTCGGAAATCAGGGCGAGTAGCCGGTATTGCGCGCCATCGAACGGGGCGGTGGAATCCCGGTAAACGCCGGGCCCGTCGTGGTCGGTCGACAGGTACGTCACCGTCATCCACAAGTCGCCGTCGAGACGCTCCAGGCGAAAGCCGGTCAGGCCCGGCTCCCCATGCAGACGCCAACTCAACTCGGCGGCGCCGTTGCGCCAGGCCGCCGTGAACCCTGACAGGGTCACCGGCACGATGATCAGGTCGTTGCGCAACAGGCGCACGCCGTCGAATCCGTCGGCCAGCAACACGTCTCGCCGGTTCACGAGCAGATTGCGGGCGTAGGCGGTGGTGAACCACCCCACCTGGAACGGGTCGGCGGGATCCTCAGCATCGAAAACGCGCAACCCCGCGCTGCCGGCGGCCACGTAGAGGTGATCGTCGCCGAGAGCCACGCCCTGCACGTAACCGGGTACGGTGCGTTGGGAAATGAGTGTCAGGTCGGTAGGGTCGGTGGCGTTGATGATGTGCAGACCGTCGGCGCCCGACGCCACGTAGATCACGGAGTCGCGCAGAGCGATCGCCAGGGGCTCGTCACCGAGAGCCAGGGTGTCCACCGGGGCCGGGGCCGCGGGGTTGAGAGCATCGAAGACGAAGAGGCCGTCGTAACGGCAGGTCACATAGACGATCTCGCCGTCGACGGCCACGGCCAGCGCGTCCTCGGGCGTGGGGGCGTCGCCGATCTCGAAGGGTGCGCCCGGATCGGAAACGTCCATGACGCGCAGGCCCGCACTGCCGGCGGCTATATAGAGCCTGTCGCCGGCCAAGGCCAGGGCGCGGGCGTCACCTCCTGTAGCGAAGACTCCCAGCGGCACCGGCATGTGCGGCTGAGCAGCGTCGACCACGGCCAGACCCGCTCCTTCCAGCGCCACGAAGACATGTGACCCGGACAGAACGACGTCCAGGCCGGGAGCGCCCAGATCCACCGAGGTCACTTCGAAAATGCTGCCCAGGTCGCGCAGGTCCAGGATGCGTAGGCCGTGATCCTCATCGGCCACGAAGACCACGCTGTCCCGCATGGCCACGGCGGCCGCGTCGCCGCGCATGAGATACCCCCCCGTTTCTTCGGGCAGGTCGGGGACCGAGATGTCGACGATGCGCAGGCCGGGCCAGGAGTCGGCCACATAGGCCCGATCGGCGGAGGCGGCGACGCTCCAGGCATGACCGTCCGTGTTCAAGGTCGCGCGCTCGGTCGGCAGGGCCGGGTCGCTCACATCGATGACACGCAGGCCGGCGGTGCCGTCGGCCACGTAGGCGTTGGCGCCCACGACCTGCACGCTGTAGGCCCAGCCCGATGTATTCAGATCCCCCACCTCGTCGATGTCGTTGGGGTCGGTGACGTCGATGATGATCAGGCCCAGCACGCCGTCGGCCAGGTACGCGTAGTTGCCCGCCACATCCAGTCCGTAGACGGCGCCCGCGGTTCCGTAATAATCCAGGAGTTGGGGGTGACCGGAGCTGGAAACATCGATCACGCGCAGGTCGCCCGAGTAGTCAGCTACGTAGAGCAGGGAGCCGCGCAGAACGACGCTGGACAGGTCGTCGTCGGGATCGTACACGCCGTCGAGGACCGGTGCGGTGGGATCGGTCAGGTCCACGATGCGCAATCCCAGAGCGATGTCGGCCAAATAGGCAAAACCATCGGATGCCGCCACGCCACGCACATCGGCATCGGTCTCCAGGAACGTGCCGATGACTCGCGGGGCGTCGGGCTCGCTCACGTCCACTACGGCCATCCCAAACTCGCCCATCGCCACCAGCGCATAGTCGCCGTGGACCGAAACGTCCTGGGCCGCGGCCGTCAGAGGCACCTTGCCCAGCGCCCGGGGTGGGCCGCTCTCGGTGACATCGGCGATGTCCAGGGCGGCGCCGTTACCCACATAGACCCGTCCATCGAGCAGACACACCACACGACAAGGTCCGTTGTACCAATGGGATAATTCGCTGACTTCGGACGAGTCCTGCCCGGCGGCCCGAGGGACGACGGCGATCATGACCGCCATGGCGATAAGCGTAGCTATGAAGAGGGTGCGGTGCGTCATCCTTGACTCCCCGGTTCGTGGTCGATCAGACGCGATGGTGGGCCATGGCCGGGGCGGCCGTCAAGGGAAAGGGAGGCTCAGAGCAGACCGAAGCGCTTGAAGTCGATCCGACCGCGAGCATCGAACTCGACGTTTTCGTCCTCCAGGAGGAGGCGCTGTTCGGTCGTTGAATCGCCCGAGCCGCGTTCGCTGATGCGGCCCTGGGCGTTGACGACGCGATGCCAGGGGATGGCGCTGTCGACCGGAAGCCCCTTGAGCGCGCGACCGACCAAACGCCAGCGCCGGGGCAATCCGGCCATCTCGGCGACCTGGCCATAGGTGGCGACGCGACCGCGCGGAATCGCCTGCACCGCCGAGTAGATCCGGTCGTGTTCCCAGCGCGCCTTCATGGGCGGGTCAGTCGGTGGGCTCGGCTTCGGACTCGTCGGTGGGGATCGGAATGCCGAACTCATCGACCTGGGCAATATCCGGCCCCTTGTCGATGACTTCGCCGGCGGCCTCGGCCTCGGCGAGCTGGGTCTTTTTCTCGAGCTTGGCCTGACGCTTGGCTTCCTTTTTCTTCCTCTTGTCCAGCTCTTTGCGCCGCTTCTCGAAGGTAAAATGATTCCTCACCAATGGGGCACCTTTCATCAGGGGGTTGGGCAACGTCAGACCGAATAATAGCCGACGCCGCCCCAAATTGCTAGACGCTAACGTTCTCCATGACATCGCCCTGCTCGAGGGCGTCGACGATGTCCTGACCCTCGACGACCTTGCCGAAGACGGTGTGCATGCCATCCAGGTGCGGCTGCGGCGCGTGGGTGATGAAGAACTGGCTGCCGTTAGTACCCGGCCCGGCGTTGGCCATCGAGAGC
>DAOVZQ010000076.1 GCA_030635025.1 bacterium | reverse complement strand
GCCGCTTCGGACCCTACGTGGAACGAGAACGTATCTTCGCAAGCGTCGAAAATGTGGACACCCTGTTTACGATCACGTTGGCCGAGGCCATCGAGCGTATCGTCAACAAGAACAAGAAGACCGTCCTCAAGGAACTGGGTCCTCATCCCGAGAGCGGCGTCAATCTCCAGGTTCTCAAGGGACGCTACGGTCCGTATGTTACCGACGGCAAGGTCAATGCCTCCCTGCCGCGCGGCGACGATCCCGCCGATCTGGACATGAAGGCGGCCCTTGCCCTGTTGGCCGAGGCGGCCAAGCGGAAAAAGACCGGCAAGAAAAAGACCGTGAAGAAGAAAACGAAAAAGAAGGCCACCAAGAAAAAGGTCGCCAAGAAGACGACCAAGAAAAAGACCACGAAGAAAAAGGCGCCCTGATGAATTCCGTGCACGTAGCCGGCGGCGGTCTCGCCGGCTGCGAGGCGACTCTGCAATTGGCACGCTTCGGAATCCCCGTTGTCCTACATGAAATGCGCCCCGACCGTGAAACGCCGGCCCACCGGGGCGGCGACCTGGCCCAGATCGTTTGCAGCAACTCCCTGAAAAGTGTGGACCCCGGCACGGCTTCGGGCCTGTTCAAGACCGAACTCGACCTGCTCGGGTGTCGTCTGCTGGAATTCGCTCGCGCCTGTGCCGTGCCGGCCGGAGCCGCGCTGGCCGTGGACAAGGAACGGTTCTCCGCTCGTGTCTCCGCCGAGTTGGCCGCTCATCCTTTGATCGAGGTACGACGAGACGAGATCACAGATCCACCGACGGAATCCGACGACCCATGGATCATCGCCACCGGTCCGCTCACATCACCCGATCTCCACGCTCATCTGACCCGGCTGACCGGGGGAGAGGGCTTGCATTTTTTTGACGCCATCGCTCCAACGGTGACCCACGATTCCCTCGATCTCGATATTCTTTTCCGCGCCGCCCGATACGACAAGGGCGAGGCCGACTATCTCAACGCGCCCATGGACGAAGCCGAATACCGGGCCTTCCAGGCCGACCTCGCCTCCGCCCAACGAGCCGATGTCCCCGACTTCGATCGCGACCATCTCTTCGCGGGCTGCCAGCCCATCGAGGAGATCGCCGATAGCGGCGTGGATACCCTGGCGTTCGGACCGTTACGTCCGGTCGGACTCGACAACCCGCGGACAGGACGACGTCCGCACGCCGTCGTGCAGTTGCGACAGGAGAACCGGGAGGGAACGATCTATGGATTGGTGGGCTTCCAGACCCGCCTCAAACAGGGTGAGCAAAGGCGGGTCTTCCGATCGATACCCGGTCTGGCCAATGCCGAATTCGTGCGCTACGGACAGCTGCATCGCAACATCTATCTGGACACGCCCCGCCTTCTCGATCGGGACTTCTCATTGCATGATCATCCCGGCCTGATGTTTGCGGGACAGATCACCGGTGTTGAGGGATACGTTGAGTCCATTGCCTCGGGTATGACGACCGCCTGGCGTCTGGCCGCCCGCCTCTTGGGGACTCCCATACCCCGATGGCCCCGTGAAACCCTGCTCGGCGCCCTGCTCGACGGATTCCTCTTCGACGCCACATCGCCCCGATTCTCGCCCATGAACGTGAACTTCGGCCTGCTGCCGCCCCTCGAAAGTCCCCCCAGGGGCCGTCGGGCCCGTCGTTTACGCCGGGAGGCCATGGTTGAGCGCAGTCTGGACACTCTCCAACGGTCCCTGCAATCGGCTGACTTCCAGGGTCTGCTTGCCGCCGACACCCCCCGATGATAGATTTCCGCCGGGAGGATCTACATGGACCATGTCACGGCTTTCGCACACCATCTGACGATCGAGAAGGGCGCAAGCGAGCGTACCGTGACAGCATATGTCCGCGATCTGGGGCAATATCTGACTACGTGTCGTAACCTCGACCATCTGCCCGACACACCGTCCGAAAACGACTGGCGCACCCTCTTCGGAGACCGGCCTGCGGTCCGTGATCACCTGGCCATGCTGCGCCGGCGCAAGCGTACACCCGCCACAGTGGCGCGACAGCTTGCCGCCATACGCGCCTTTGCCCGTTATCTTCACCTCGCGGGTGTCCTGCCCATCGTGCCCGCGGCCCTGATCAGGGGAACCTCAGCCGGACGCGAGCGTAGACTTCCGCGCGACCTGACCGAGGAGATGATCGAGGACCTCATGAACCTGCCCGATACGACAACGCCACGCGGACGTCGCGACCGGGCCATGCTCGAAGTCATCTATGGACTGGGCCTGCGACTTGCCGAAGTCGTAGGTCTGAACCTGGGGAGCCTGGACTTCACATCGGAACGAGTTCGAGTCCTCGGCAAGGGCGATAAGGAACGCATCCTACCTTTGCTGGGCTTGACCGCCCGAAAGCTGCGAGACCACCTCGAGGGCTGCTTTACACCGGACGTTGTCCTGTCCATGCTGGACGGGATTCTGAATTCGGCCGATGCCTCCCGCCCCGTATTCGAAGGGCGGCCCGGTCGACGCATCAGTCCGCGCACGGTCCAATACAGGGTCGCCCTGTATGCGGGACAGTTGGCCGGTCTGCGCGGCGTCTCGCCGCACACTCTGCGTCACAGTTTCGCCACGCATCTGCTGGACGGTGGCGCCGGCATTCGCGTCGTTCAAGAACTCCTGGGTCACGAGCATTTGGCCACGACCCAGATCTACACACATCTTTCCCGCGCCAGGCTGCGCGAGGAATTCCGTAAGGCCCATCCCCGGTCGGACTGACCGGCGATGGACGAACGAGAGGTAAGATGAAACTACTGAGATCAACGACCGTGCTCGCGGTGCTGCGGGACGGCAAGGGCGCCATGGCCAGCGACGGCCAGGTCACCTTGGGCGAGACCGTCGTCAAGCATGGAGCCGTGAAGGTGCGCACCCTCTTCGAGGGACGCGCCCTGGTAGGCTTCGCCGGCGGCGCCGCCGATGCGCTGACCCTCTTCGAAAAATTCGAGGGGCATCTGGAACGCTATCGGGGAAACCTGCGCCGGGCCACCGTGGAGCTGGCCCGCGAATGGCGCAACGACAAGATCCTCCGTCGCCTGGAAGCCATGATCCTCGTCATGGATGCCGAGGGGATCTTCACCGTGTCCGGCAACGGCGACGTCATCGAGGGCGAGCAGGGAACGGCCGCCGTCGGCTCTGGGTCACCCTACGCCTTGGCCGCTGCGCGGGCTCTCATGCGCCATACCGAAATGACCGCTGCGGATATTTGTCGCGAAGCCATGGTCCTGGCCGGGGAAACTTGCATCTACACGAATGACCACGTCACGCTGTTGACGCTGGAAGAGGGGGAGGACGTCCAATGAATATCCTGGCCCTCAGCGACTCCTCGTCCTGGACCTGCCGGGCCATCGTCGCCCAGCTCGACCGTTATATCATCGGGCAGGAGGACGCCAAGCGCGCCGTCAGCATCGCCCTGCGCAATCGCTGGCGCCGCCTGCGCCTCGACGACGATATCCGTCGCGAGGTCGTACCCAACAACATCATCATGATCGGCCCGACGGGCGTCGGTAAAACCGAGATCGCCCGCCGGCTCTCGCAGTTGGCCGGCCTGCCCTTCATCAAGGTGGAGGCCACGAAATTCACCGAGAAGGGCTACGTGGGCCGCGATGTGGATTCGATGGTGCGCGACCTGGTCGAGAACGGCGTCTCCCTCGTGCGTCGGCGCAAGGAGGAAGAACTCCGTGCCGAGATCGAGACCGCAGTGGAAGAATCCCTCATCGACACGCTGTTCCCGCCCCTGGCCGGCGGCGACCCGGAGCGTGAGCAACGCTGGCAACGCAGCCGCGAGAAGATCCGCCAGCAACTGCGGGACGGCGCGCTGGAAGAGCGCGAGGTGACCATCACCACCAAGAGCCAGAGTATGCCCATCGCCAACATCTTCACAGCCGCGGGCGAAGAGATGGACGCCTCTTTCGGCGACAGCCTCGGAAACCTCTTCCCACAGAAATCCAAGGAGAGTGTCTTGCCCGTCGCCCAGGCGCGGAAACTTCTCTTCGATCAGGAACTGGACCGACGCGTGGATTCCGACAGGATGGCCCAGGATGCCATCGAACTCGTGGAGCAGGGCGGCATCATTTTCATCGACGAGATCGACAAGATCGCCGGCACCTCGAAGGGCGGCAGCGGCCCCGACGTGAGTCGCGAAGGCGTCCAACGCGACCTCCTGCCGGTGGTGGAAGGGTCGACCGTCACCACCAAGCACGGACCTGTCCGCACCGACCATGTCCTGTTCATCGCGGCCGGCGCTTTCCACATGAGCAAGCCCAGCGACCTGATCCCCGAGCTCCAGGGGCGGTTCCCGATTCGCGTTGAACTTGTAAATCTCACCGAAGAGCATTATCTGAGAATCCTGAAGGAGACCGACAGTTCGCTGCTCAAGCAGTACACGGCGCTCCTCGGGGTGGACGATTGCCGGCTGGACTTCACCGACGACGCCATCGCCGCCATGGCCCATTACGCACAGGACCTCAACGAGCGACTCGAGAACATAGGCGCCCGTCGTCTACAGACGATCATGGCGCAGCTTCTGGACGAGCTGCTCTTCGAAGTGCCCGATCAACGAACGGGCGATGTGACCATCGACGCGGAATTCGTACACTCGCGCCTGGCGAAACTCGCACAGGACGAGGACACGAGCCGATACATTCTCTAATCAGACCCTGGACAATGGCGGGTCCATCCCGCGAGGAGGCAAGATGAAACTCGGACAGAAGGATTTTCTCGGCATCGACAGGTTCACGACCGATGAACTGCGCGGCATTCTTGAGTTGGCCAAGGAGCAGAAGCCCCTGGCCCGGGCCCACAAGTTGCCGCACACCCATCCCAATCGCACCCTGGCCTGCGTCTTCGCCAAGCCGAGTCTGCGAACGCGCGTCAGCTTCGAGATCGCCATGCAACAGCTCGGCGGAAACTCCCTGTTCATCACGGACAAGGAGATCGGCATGGGCACACGCGAATCGGTGTACGACGTGGCCAAGGTCCTGAGCCGATTCGTCGACGGCATCATGATCCGCTGGTTCGACCAGGGCGAGGTGAACGAGCTGGCCGAGCACGCGACCGTGCCGGTGATCAACGGCCTGACCGACCTGCTCCATCCCTGCCAGGTCATGGGCGACATCCTGACGATTGAGGAACACCTCGGATCGATCGAGAACAAGACCGTGGTCATGGTCGGCGACGGCAACAACCTCGCCAACAGCTGGCTAAACGCCGCGCGCCGCTTCCCCTTCAATTTCGTGCTGGCCTGCCCCGAGGGCTACGAGCCCGACGAGGCGATCATGGCCGCGGCCGAGAACGACAGTGCCTCCTTCTGCATCATGAACAATCCCCATGACGCCATCGAAGGCGCGGACGTCGTCTACAGCGACGCCTTCTACAGCATGGGCCAGGAGGAAGAGGCCAAGAAACGTCGTGCCGACTTCGCACCCTTCCAGATCACGCCCGACCTGCTGAAGGGCGCCAAGGACAAGCACATCGTCCTGCACTGTCTGCCCGCCCATCGCGGTGAGGAAATTACGGATTCTGTCATGGACGGCCCCCACAGCGCCGTTTTCGATGAAGCCGAGAACCGTTTGCACATCCAGCGGGCCATCATCGCCCTGCTGGTGAAGTAGGAGTATGGGGACGAGAGTTCACACGCCGAGTCGAAGGGCCGCTGTGGCGGCCCCGGCTCTCTTGCTCTGCCTGCTGGCAGCCTGCGCGACCATAGAGCCGCCTCGCGGCGGCCCAGTCGACAAGACGCCTCCGGAAGTGACGACCGTCACACCCGACTCGGGGTCGGTCGGCCTCACCGGAATCGACCGCATCGAGATCGTCTTTTCCGAGAAGATGGATCCAGCGCCGGCCGTCCGGTTCCTCCATGTCTACCCGCCCCTCGAGGTGAAGGACACGAAATGGTCCGGGCGACAGCGCGCCACGGTCATCTTCCATGACCCTCTGCCGCCCGATACGGTGATCGTGGTGGAGATCGTCAAGGGCCACACCGACGTACACCGCGTGAAGAGCGAAACGTCACGTCGCTATCCCTTGGCCACCGCCGATTCCCTGCCCGTCGGATCCATTGTGGGCGAGTTGCGGTTCGAGGAGGATCTGGCCGGTGGCGCGGTCGTGGAGCTGTATCCCGTCCCGCCCGACACGATCGAGTATTTCAGACAGGACATTCTGCGCCGCACGGAGGCCGACACCACGGGACGGTTCGTCCTGCCCTGGGTGACGGTCCCGGGGGGGCCGTATCTGCTACGGGTTTTCGTCGACAACAACGGGGATCTGCGTCCCGCGGACAACGAGCCACAGCGCCTTCTTCCTTTGGAAGCGACCCTGAGTATCGCCGCTCCAGTTTTCGACGTGGGCACCCATATCATCTACAGTCCGCAAACCCCCGGTCGGCTGCTGGGACGGCTGGACATCGACGGCGAGGAGTCCCGCTCACTGTTCGGCTGGGCGGAGAAGGTTGCCGAAGCGGATACGGGATTCGTCCCGACCCACGCGACTCGTCAGCCGAGCGGCCAGTCCGCGGTCGTATCCGGCGACACGGCCATCTTCGATCCCGCGGGACCCGGAGATATCCGGGCCATCGTCTTTGCGGACCTGGACGGCGACAGCCTGCTGAGCGCCCTGCCCGATTCGCTCTCGCTACCGGACTCGGTGCTCTGGCGATGGGAACCCTACGCGACGCTCGACACCCTGTCGGTTGAAGCCGGCCTGGATATGTTCACACTGCTGCCGGCGCCGAGCGATTCCCTGCGTCCCTGCGTAACGCCGCCGCCTGTGACTTCCGTTCGCCTGGACAGCCTGTCCACCGGAGCGATGGCCGACTCGACAGTCGCCGCATCCGACAGCCTGTCCACCGTCGCCGCGCCCGACTCGATCCCGAGCGATGAAGGAGAGACCCCTTGAGACCGTTGCCCTTCGTGAAAATGCATGGCGCCGGTAACGACTTCGTCATGCTGGCGGGTACGGACCTGCTCGCGTCGGGGATCACCGAGTCCGCGGGCCTGGTCGTGCGCCTCTGCGACCGGCGTCGCGGTATCGGCGCAGACGGCTTGATCATCATCCGCAACGACGAGCGCGTCGATTTCGCCATGACCTACTACAACAGCGACGGAGGTGAAGCGGAGATGTGCGGCAACGGGGCCCGTTGCGCCTTCGCCCACGCCCGCACCCTGGGTCTGCTGGACGGGAGCGACGGCGTTTGCGCTACGGCGTCCGGCGACGTCCGCGGCCGATTCTCAGGGGACACGGTTACCGTCGAACTCACCACACCGAGTGGATTGGCTCTCGATGTCGAGTGTGATACGGAGCATCCCTTCGAGGCCCTTCATTTTGTCGATACGGGAGTCCCGCACCTCGTCATTCCCATGGAACAATTGGAGACCGTTGAGGTGTCTCGCTGGGGGAGGACACTCCGCCGTGACGCGGCCTTCGCTCCCGCCGGCGTGAACGTCAACTGGGTCATGAAACAACCCGGCACGGACGCGTGGCTGATCCGTACCTACGAACGGGGCGTGGAAGCCGAGACACTGGCCTGCGGCACGGGCGCTTCCGCCGCGGCCCTTGTCCTGCACGAACTCGGCCTGGCCGAATCGCCCGTAGTGGTATTGACACGGGGCGGCGATCGGTTGACCATCCACATCGGGAAATCAGGAAATGAACACGTACTGAGTCTGACCGGACCGGCGGTCACGGCCTTCACCGGGGAAGTGGTTCTCGATGACTGACCAGAGATACGAATTACCGCAGGGCGTCTACACCGCCTTGATCACTCCGTTCAAGAACGAAGCCCTGGACAAGGACGCCTGGGAGCGGCTGGTGGATCGCCAGGTGCGAGCAGGCGTGGCCGGGTTGGTCCCTGTGGGCTGCACGGGGGAGGCCGCGGCCTTGTCCCTGACCGAACGCGAATGGCTGGTGCGAAAGTGTGTCGAGATCTCCGCCGGCCGCTGTGCCATCGTTGTCGGCACCGGGACGAACGTGACCGCCGGCACCATCGAGCTGACCCGCGCTGCGGTCGAGTGGGACATCGACGCGGCCATGCTCATTTCGCCCTACTACAACAAACCACAGCAGCACGGACTGATCGCTCACTATCACGCGGTGGCCGAGGCCGTGGACGTGCCCATCGTGGTATACAACGTCCCTGGCCGCACGGCCGTCAACATCCTGCCGGAAACGGTCCGCGCGATCGCGTCACATCCCAACATCACGGCCGTCAAGGAAGCCAGCGGCGACCTCGCACAGATCGAGGCCATCTGCCGCACGTCAGGCATCCAGGTCTTCTCGGGAGATGACGGTCTCAATCTGGAGATCTACCGTCTGGGCGCACAAGGTGTCGTTTCCGTTTTGAGCAACATATTGCCCGCGACGACCGTGGCCATGTGGGACGCCTGGACCGCCGGCGACGAAGCCCGGGCCGCGGAAATCGATACGTCCATCGCTCCCGCCGTCGCAGCCTGTTTCCGCGAGACGAATCCCGTTCCGGCCAAGGAGATGCTGAGTCTCATGGGACTGTGCACGTCCGAGCCCCGCTTGCCGCTGGTGACCGCCACGGCCGAAACGCGCGCCTGGCTACGGGATTTTCACGACGGCCCCCTGGCCGCGCTTCTGAACGCGGAGGACTGAAATGATCCCCGTCACCATTCATGGCGCCGAAGGTCGCATGGGCAGATTGATCACCGACCTGATCTCGCGCACCGAGGATCTTGAACTGACCGCTCTGATCACCGAAGTGGGGCGGGCCTCGCCTGTGGGTGTTTTCCATCCGGACCTGCCTCTGACTCCGCAGGACACCCTTGCCGATGTCCACCCCGAGCAT
>DAOVZQ010000143.1 GCA_030635025.1 bacterium | reverse complement strand
GGCCGCCAGGCCCAGTGCATCCCCGTTCTGGGAGTACATGTCGGTGAGCAGGTCGGTCCCTTCGACGGCCGTCATGAAGTGTGACGACTCTAGGATCGAAGACTGAGGCTGGGACGACGCGTCGAGGTTGCCGAAGAGGCGAAGATTCGTCGATGCGCTGGCGGGTACGGTCATGCTCGGATCGATGAACAGATCCTCGAACTGGCCGTTGATAATCTCACCCGTGTTGCTGGCCATCAACCCCTGCACACGCATACCGGTCGATGGATCCACCATGTAGTTGGCGGAGTCGAGCCCGAAGGCGCCGGCGCGGGTGTAGTAGCTGCTGTAGCTGTCGCTGAGAATGAAGAACCCGTCGCCCTGGAGAGCCAGGTCGTTGATCAATCCCGTGTTCTGGGTATGACCCTGTGTGAAGCGGGCGTCGATACTGCCGACGGTTGATCCCAGGCCGATCTGCTGCGGGTTCATGCCGCCTCGGCCACCCGAGACCGGACGCTGGGCCGGTCTGATGGTCTGGCTCAGCATCTCGCGGAAGGTCACGCGCGAGGACTTGTACCCCACGGTGTTCGCGTTGGCGATGTTGTTACCGATGACGTCGAGTTCGACGGCGTTCGAGGTGAGCCCCGAGATACCGGCGTAGAGGGAACGTAGCATAAGGTCCTCCTTGTCCTCCGACTCACGTGTCCGGAGACCGCAGTCTAGATGCCTACCTTGGCGATTTCAGAAGCGTAGTAGTCATGTCCCGCAATGCTGAGCAGGGCCATGTTGTTTTCGAAACGGATGCTGTCCACGACCCCCGACATGTAGGTGATCGATTCAAGCGGGTTTCCAGCTCGATCCTCGACACTGACCGATACGGTGTAGGTTCCATCCTCCACCGCGTCGCCTGTGCTGTTAAGGCCGTCCCAGTTCAGATCGCTCCAGCCTGGCTCGACTTCGGCCGTGTAAGTTCGGATGACCGTTCCGCTTTCGTTGCGGACCTCCACCGTGGCAATACCGGAGGCGGTGACCTGGATTTGCGATGAAGACGTATCGCCATCGGTTACGAAGACGTTGTCTCCCTCCACCACGGCCTCCTTACCAACCAGCCCCAGCAACATGGTGTTGTTGAGCGACTGGGTGTAGACCATGTTCTGTTCCATGCTGGCGTTCATATCAACCAGTTCCTCGAGCATGGCGAATTGAGAGAGCTGTGAAGTGAATTCCGCGTTGTCCATGGGGTTGAGCGGATCCTGATTCTGGAGCTGAGTGACCAGCAACTGCAGGAACTGATCCTGCTCCGACTGCGTGCCGTTGATCGTGGCCGTTGTGGACGTGCTGTTACCAACCGTGCTTACGTTCATACTTCACCCCTTTTATCATCCTGGTAGTCCGAATCCTCGGTCCTGTCTTCGCTGGGTTCGTCCTTTTCGCCCTGTCGATCCTTGGTCGGTTGTTCGTCCTTGTCTTCTTCGCACTCCACGGTGACTTCGATCTGACGCCAGTGCCCGTTGCGCCCCAGCAACAGTTCCTGGAGATGTCCCGATCCGTCCTGGAGTGCGCGAGCGGCCGCCGCGGTCTCGACCCTGAAGTGCAGCTGGAGCTTTTCGCCGTCACGGGTGAATCGTATGTCGACACGGCCCAGTTCCGGGGGCGTCAATGTCAGCCGCAGGGAACCCTTGCCCCCCAGCCCACCCAGCTTTCCGGTCAGTTGCCCGACGACCTGAGCCCGGACCTGTTGCTCTGCCTGCGGACTCAGCTCGAGATCGGCATTGGCTGCGATGGTCATTTTTGCCAAAGCGGCCGGATCGGGGGCCGTCGATAAGGCCTTGAATGCCTGAGCCGCCTGATCGCCTGCTCCAGCGGTAAGCCCGTCTATGTCGGCCTGGAGAGTCGGCGTCGGCAAGACCGGTGCTTCGGTCTTCACCTTCGTCTCCTGCACGGATTCCTCCGTAGCTGGAGTCGTCGGTGTGCGCATGCGTTCCAGCAGTTTGGCGTATTCGGAAAATTCCGAGGATTTGGCTGTGGGGATGGCGTTGTTCGCGGCCGCAGTGGCGCGATACTCCGCTCCCGTTTCCTTCGTGAGGATGGGTCGGAGCGCCGTCTCGAGAGTCGCCCCTTTCTGTGTGACGGAACGACGGGGGGGCTGATCTTCGGCCTGGCCGCTGGATCGTTCGGGCTTCGCTGCGCGTGTTGAGCGTTCGCCCTGATCCTTTTTGACGACTTGCCCTCTGTCCTTGCCGGACTCGTCCTTGTCAACGCGAACTTGGGTCTCCGCGCGGGGGCGTGATTCGGGCTGCGCCTTCTCGGCACCCAGCAACCGTTCGAACTCCGATCCGTCCGGGACGGCAAACGACAGGGCGACGGCTATATCCGAGCGTTGTCGCTCGGACCGTCTGCTAGCCTGGCTCATGTTGACGCCACTACTGATTTCGTACATCAGCCATGCCCCCTTGCGCTCATGCGCGTGCTGATTTCGGCGGCCAGGGCCGGGTTCATGGCCGAGAGGATCTTGGCGGCTTGCCGATCCTTCATATTGGAAAGGATCTGCAGGACGATATCCATATCCAGGCTGGAGAGTATCGGGGCCGCACTGGCCGGCTTCATAGCCTCATAAACCTTCGACAGCTTGACGGCCTGGGCATCATTGCCGGAATTGACGGCGGCCTGGGCTTTTCCAAGTTCAACGATCAAGGCGGTGATCTTCTCTTCGCGTTCGGCAAGCAGCTTTTCTTCAACTTCATATGTGGACTGCAGGGCGATGACGCTTTCACTTTCCCGCTGCAGACGATCGCGTTGGGCTGCGAGATTAACGAAGATCATCTTTTCGGCTGCTTCGTCGGAGTTGTCCTCTTCGCTATTGAGGGCGAGAGTCAGGTCGTTGACAGCACTCTGGAAGAGACCATTGGTAATCAGGATGGTCCCGAAGATCGCCAGGAAAGTCAGGGTCGAGATGAGGGCTATGGCTTTCATCGTAGACGTGCGCTCCCACGGGATGCGATTTCATCGATGCGTTTCTGTTCGAGACGGCGTTGCCGTAACGACCACTCTTCGGTCTGTCGGTCTCTCAACAATTCCAGGACACGGACCTCACGCTGTGCGTCGAGCAGAACAAGTCTGTGTTCGTCGGCCCGTCGGCGGATCATCTGTGCTTCCTCCGTGTTGCGCCGGATCACCTGGTGCTGTCCCCGGACGAACTCCGTCACGCGTTTTCGATCCTCCAACTCGGATGTCGATACGCCTGATGCGACAGCCTGTGTCAGCTCACGGCATCGTCGCTCGATCTGGGCGTTGGTCGACTCCAAAGCCTGTGCCGCGGATTCCAGGGCATGCAGCTTTCGTGCCTCGGCTTCCATTCGTCGGCGGCGATATCGCAGGACTTTTTCGAGCTTGAAGTGATATGGCATCTATTATCCCGTTGTCAGTGATATCAGGTCACTTACGGCGGTATCAAGATTGGCCTTCTCTTCGACGCCCTGCCGAAGAAAGCGGTTGATCGCTTCCTGTTTGGCGAGGGCTGCATCGACCAGGGGATCGGAACCGGCCACGTACGCCCCAATGTTGATCAGATCACGGTTCTCCTCCAAGGCCTTGAGCCAGCGCATGAGGGTGATCCCCGACTCGATCACATGATCGTCCATCACGGTGGTCCGAAGACGTGAGACGCTCCCCAGGACATCGATGGCGGGAAAATGTCCCTGCCGCGCGAGATCGCGACTCAGCATGACGTGACCGTCTAGAATGGAGCGCATGGCGTCGCCGATGGGGTCGTGCTCGTCGTCTCCCTCTATCAGGACGGTAAAGAAGGCCGTGATGGCGTTGGCGTCTGTCCAGCCTGGACGCTCGCAGAGCTTGGGCAGGGCTGCGAAAACCGAGGGGGTGTAGCCCTTGGTGGTGGGAGGCTCCCCGACCGCGAGACCGATCTCACGCAGGGCCATGGCATAGCGTGTGACGGAATCCATCATGAAGAGGACGTTGTCACCGCTATCCCTAAAATATTCGGCAATGGTCATGGCGGTCTCGGCGCCCTTGACGCGCAGGACCGCGTTTTCGTCGGAGGTCACCACGATGACAACGCTGCGGGCCAGGCCGTCGGGCCCCAGATCACGCTCGATGAACTCGCGGACCTCGCGTCCACGTTCACCGATCAGGGCGACCACGTTCACGTCCGAGGACGCGTTTCGCGCCAGCATGCCCAGCAGTACGCTCTTGCCGACACCGCTGCCGGCGAATATTCCCATGCGCTGGCCACGGGCAACGGTCGTCAGGCCGTCCATGGCCCGCACGCCCGTGGCGAACGGCTCGGTGATGCGTTTGCGCATCAGGGCCGGTGGCGGATGCGCCGTTACGAGTCTTTCACTCACGTGAAGCAGCGGTGGGCCACCGTCGAGAGGACGTCCCAGTCCGTCGAGGACACGCCCCAACAGGCAATGTCCGGCCGGTACGGTGAGGCGTTTGGCGGCCAGGGTCACTTTTTGACCGGGAGCGATTCCCGTCAGGGTCTGATACGGCATCACCATGGCGTGTCCGGCCCGAAAGCCGATCACTTCTCCCAGGACAGGCTCGAGCCTGCGCCCAATATCTATCCGACAAACCGATCCCACCGAAGCGGCCAATCCCTTCACATCGATCGTAAGACCCACGATGTTCTCGACGGTCCCGGTAATACGGACCGTGTCGGTGCGGCGGACTCTCTGGATGGTTTCGGCCCATGGCAGGCTCAAGGGGAATCCTCCGATACGGACTTGCTCTCCAGAATGCTTTCCCGGACGACTTCGGTCAGGCGGTCGAGACGCCCCGAAACGGTATAGTCCCATTCCTGTCCATCCGCAGTGACCAAACACCCGCCGCGCTCTATACGCTGGTCGATCTCGATCTCCACGATGTTCAGACGAGCCAAGTCGTCGGGCCGTTCCTGCATGTAATGTGCGTCATCCGGGTTGACGACGACCGTGAATTTGGTACCGCGTTTTGCGCGATAGATTATCGTTTCTATGGCCGACTGAAGAACCGACCGATCCAGTTCGATCACACGCCGGGTAATCTGCTCGGCCATGGCGAGGGAAAGATCAAGTGCGCTGTGGGCAATGGACTTCAGGTCTTCGTCGACCTTCTCTTCGAGTCGAGTGGCAAGAGCCTCGATGACGGACCGGTCATGCTCCCGCGTATCGGCGTACTTCTCTTCGACCTCTTGCTCGATTTCTTGGCGCTGCTCGTCTCTGATCATTTGGTACAGCGCCTCGCGCTCCGACAAGTCGAGACGGTTCATGAAGCTACCCAGGCCGTCACTGGGAAAGTCCTCGACGAAATCGAGTCTTGTCCCCTCGGTAGACTTTTCCCGGGTGAATTCCTCGCCGCCGGCAACGGCGACGGACTGTTCATATAGATCATCAGGCGACCACTGATGCACCGCCGCCTCCTCTGCCGAGCACGATCACGCCTTCGTCCATCATCCGGCGGACAACCGATACGATCTTCTGCTGAGCCTCTTCCACTTCGGATATCTGGACCGGCCCCATGTATTCCATGTCTTCCTTGATACCGGCTGACGCCCGCTTGGACATGTTCTTGAAGATCTTTTCCTGGATGTTGTTGGGCGTCCCCTTCAGTGCGGTGGCGAGTTCCTTGCCCTTGACCTCCTTGAGGATCTCCTGGATGTAGTGATCGTCGAGGTTCATCATATCCTCGAAGACGAACATGAGGTTCTTGATCTCGGTGGCGCATTCGTCGTCGATCTCGCGCACGTCGTCGATAATCTCCAACCACGAATCCTGTTCGATCTCGTTGAGGACGGCTGCGACCTGCTTGCGCCCACCGAAGCTGCGCGCCTCACCGGATATCTCGTCGCGGACCAGACTGTTGAGGGTCTCCTCGACGATCTTGAGGGCCTGTGTGTTCGGTTTGTCCAGGTTGGCCATGCGGTGGGCGATGCTGCCCTGTAACGCGCCCGGCATGAGCGCGATAATGGGGCCGCTTGTACGCGGATCCACATAGGACAGGACCAGGGCGATGGTCTGGGGATGTTCGTTCTTCAAGTAGTTCATGACGGTCAGGTGATCGACGCGCTTGAGGTTGTCGAAACCCTGCATGTCGCTGAAGCCCGTGGCCCGGTTCAGTACGGAATCCGCCTGGCGTTTTCCCAGAGCCTCTTCGAGAATCTCCAGGGCGGAATTCTCACCGCCGAATTCGACGCCCGACGATTTACGCCGCAGCTCGATGAACTCCTCGAGAACATCGGCCTTGTCGTCGTTGCTGATGAGCTTGACCTCGGAAATCTCCGCGGTGATATGCTCCAGCAGCTCCTCGGGCAAACGCTTGATGACCTGGCCGGCCACTTTGGGCCCCAGCGAGATCATCAGTACAGCGATTTTCCGCAATGTTACTTTGTCAGCCAAAACTCAAGCTCCCGTTACTCGTCCTGTGGACTAGGCGCCTTCTGATTCGCCCACCCAGGCCTGTACCAGATCCGCGATCTCCTGGGGATTCGACCCCGCGAATTCGCGCACGTTATTTAGATTGTTTTCCAGGGTTACCACGGACTGGTCCGTCTCCAGCAGGTCCAGTTCCGGCTCGTCCGCAGTTCGGGGCGCCGCGCCTCTGGGGGTGTAGGACTGACCCATCATGTCGCCGAGAGCGCTGCGCAATCGGAGGGCCATGAAGATGGCCAGCCCGAAGAGCAGAACCTTACCGATGATCTGGGGCAGAGACTGGAGCATGGGTGAGACCATGACGCCCTGCGCTGCGGGCTCCATGTCGACCACTTCGAACTGCATGTTGACGACTTCGAT
>DAOVZQ010000236.1 GCA_030635025.1 bacterium | reverse complement strand
GGAATGAGCTTACACCCTTGAGTGCCTGATATCAATACTAAGTGCGGATATTTTCACGTCTGGGACGTTTTGCAATGATCGTGAACCGATCCCCGAAGACGCCAAACAGCTTCGTTACGGGGTAGTTCAGGAGATGGAGCGCCAGCTTCCCCACATATCCGGGACGCAGGCCTTTGAGGTTCAACTCCGTCGGCGACACGATGTCGTTGATGATTTCGACATCATCAAAGTGGCGTGCGAAGAGCTCGCGGATCGGCCCTGCCTTGAATTCGTGGAGATGATAGGGAGCGTCGGGTAGACGCATGGACTTCCCCAGCAACGACAGACACGCGCCGGCGACCCGTGTTGAGATCAACTCGAAGGTGGCCGGGATTCTGACGACGACTACACCATCGTCGGCTACCAAGTGCGCCATGGTCGATACCAGCCGATCCGGATTCCTGACGTGCTCAAGAACATCGCCAGCATAGACGAGATCCCAGCCCGTTTCGAACACCGACACATCGGCATCATCGACATTCGCGCAGATCAACTCGAACCCGAAAGTCGATCGGGCATGAGCGACTGCCTCGGACGAAATCTCGACACCGCCAGTGCGGGAGATGCCCGCCTCCTGTGTAGCCTGAAGTAAATGTCCTGTCGCAGCACCGATTTCGAAGAAGGAATGTGCTTTCGGATGCCGGGACAGCAGTTCCTTCCTCACGAAGTCGAGTGTCTGTGCATGGGCCGCATCAGCACGCTCGATGTACGTGGCATTTTCGCGGTCCAAGCCGTGCAGGCCCGTCTCGAAATATTCCTCGCCATAGAACGATTGGATCTGTTCGGCCGCAGGCATCGGACATAGGGAGATGTGCCCGCAAGTACGGCAAACGCCCAGGTCGAAGCGTGCCCCTTCCCATTCGTAATGGAACGGTAGAATCCTAGCTTGATCATGATCGCACAACGGACAGTTCATGTGAGTTACCATGATCAGGCCCCCGCCCTGATGCCTTCGATCTCATCCCGGCTCAACGCCCGGTAACGACCGACGGCCAGCGCGCCCAACTCCACCACACCAATCCTCACACGATGGATGGCCTCGATCTCCAGGTGCAGGGCCGAGCACAGGATCCTGATCTGACGGACCTTGCCGGAGTCCAGGGCGATCCGAAAGGTCGACCGGCGGTCACTGCGCTCCTCCAGACACACCAGAGTCGGTGATACCGCGCCAAGACGTGGGATTTTCACACCCGCGGCCATGACCTCGATCTGACCCTGGGCGACGGAGTTTCGCACCGTCACCAAGAACTCCTTGCCATGCCCGTGACCACTCGCCGCAACAGCGTTCCAGGCGCTGTCGTTGGATAGCAACAGAAGTCCGGTCGTCCCGATATCCAGGCGTCCGGCCGACTGCAACCCCGGAATATCCCTGGGCAGAAACTCGTTCAGGGTGCGGTGGCGATAACCCACCGAGGGGCTTGTGGCGACATCGGCCGGTTTGTTGAAGGCAAAGTATGAGCGGATGATCTCCACTACGGGAACGCCGTCGATCTTGATCTCGTGCTCATCGGTGACGGACATGTAGGGGTCCAGAATGCGTTTGTCGTTTATGACAACCCGGCCCGACCGAACCATTTCCTCGGCCTGGCGGCGCGAGGCGTATCCGGCCTTTGCGATCTTGCGGGCGAGTCCCATGGTCTCCAAGGGCGGATCCTCCGGCACGAGATCCCGGACATCCTCGGATGACACGTCCTTGAGTTGATGGTCTTGTGGGTCCCGTTTGTCGGGCGTCATGACTTCTCCTGGCCTATCATCCGGCAACACGTCGAATAATGAACACGGCGTAAAGCACCAGCAAAACGAACCCGCCGGCGCGCGTCAATCGGTGGCGACCGATCAGCAGCAGGGGCAACATGAGCGAGATGATGATCAATCCGCCCGTCTCGCGCCACAGGCTCACCTCGCCGAGCATGACCGGTCGAACCAGCGCGGCCGGCCCGGTCACCGCCAGCAGATTGAAGATATTCGATCCTATCACATTCCCCAGGGCGATACCGCTCTCGCGTCGTGCGGCGGCCACAAGGGTCGCGGCCAGTTCGGGCAGACTCGTGCCCACCGCGACGAGAGTCAGGCCGATCACGACATCGGGGACGCCCAGGGTGTAGGCCACCTTGGTGGCCGCCTCCACCAGAATATGGCCGCCGCCGACCAGACCGGCCGCACCAACCAACGACAGCAACAGGTTGACGGCCACGCCCTTGGCCAGAGGCCGCGGCGCATCGAGAGCCTCCACGTCGCGAGGATGCAACAAAGCGCTGCGGACGGTCGCAAACGTGATCGCCGCAAAAACCACCACCAGGACGATGCCGTCGATATAGCTGATCGCTCCGTCGGCCAGCAAAATCACGAAGAGAGCCGTGGAGCCCAGCATGGCCGGCACGTCGAAGGTCCAAAGACGTCGTTCCACCGCGGGGGTCATCAGCAGCGCGGCGATGCCCAGGATGAGCCCCGTATTCGCCAGGTTCGACCCGATCACGTTGCCCAGCACGATCCCCGAGCTGCCCTTCATGGACGCCGTCAAAGCGACCACCAGTTCGGGGGCCGAAGTCCCCCAGGCCACGACGGTCAGACCGACGAGCACCTGCGGCACACCCAGCAAATTCGCCAGTCGCGAGCTGCCGGACACCAGCAGCGTCGCGCCCCCCACAAGGAGGGCGATGCCGAGGCCGGCCATCAACACGTCGGCGAACAAATCGACTCCAGTCGGGTCAAAGCAGGGCGACGGCGCGCACGGGTGACGCCTCGGCTCCCGACAGTTTAAGGGGAAGGGCCATGAACAGGAAGGGATCATCGGGCAGCTGGTCGAGATTGGTCAGGTTCTCGACGTTGATCAGACCAGCCGCGGCCAGGATCTCGTGGGCGGCCTGGCCACCGAGCGGGTCCACGCTGGGGCCGTCGAGACCCACGCCGCGTAGACCGGCGCCCGCCAACATCTCGGCCGCCTCGCTGTCCAACCAGGGCCAGTCCTCGTAATAACCGCTCGTGCCCCAACGACGCGACCAACCGGTCCTCAGGAGCACGAAATCCAGGCTCGACAGGTCGGTGGCAGTGAAAACGTCGGTTCCGATGGCGCCTTGGGGCGCCGGGAAAACGCGCGCGCGACCGAGACAGCCCATCGGCGGATAAGTGTCCAGACCGGGTTCTCCGTCGCGGAAGTGCAGCGGCAGATCTATGTGCGTGCCCACGTGGCACCCCATGCTGAACGACGACGCCTGATGAGACGCCTCGCCATGAGCGGAAAGACGCTCGATGAAGGTGCGCGACGTGTCGCCGGGATAGGCGGGCATGTCGGTCTTGATGGTATGACTGAGGTCGAGCAACTTCATGGGAAACCCTTTGTGTACGCTTATGGGCTGAAACGACGGACCAATGTGCCATGTCGGGGGGCATTTAGCCAGTGCGGGGTTCGGGGCCAGATCCGGGCGGTCACCCCAGGGATGAGTCCGACCAACCGACCGTATCCCGGCTCAGAATCCTCACCTCGAATTCGGTGGCGAAAGCGAGACGCTCGGCCAGATCCAGCCGCTCGTCCAAAAGCGATGCGTTGCCGGCCACGGCCGTCACGGCCACGAAGGCCCGTTGCCTCATGTCGGCTGGACCGACCTGGGCCACGGCGAAGTCCTTGTCCATCAGACGATCCTTCAAGGAATGCAGCGCCTTGCGACGCTCCTTGAGACTGGCCGCGTAGGGCTGGGTCAGGTCCAACACCAGGGTGCCGGTGTAGACGCGAATATCCTCCAAGACCATCGCCTCCTCTCCCGAATCGATAGGGGTCCATTATCGCACGTCTGCATAAAACAACCAAGCCGATCGCCCGATATCGAACGGCCGACGCCGGTTCCCGACATTGACACGCCGCCACGTACGGTTAACATCACTTCATGGGCATCTTCAGGACATCCCGGAAACACATCCGACTCACGACCAACGGGGCCTTGGCCTTCGCCGTGCTCGTGGCCATGACGTCGTGCGGCTGCCAGGAATCGATCGACGGCTCACGATCACGTCCGGCGGCCGGTGTCAGAACGGAGAGCCTCTGGACGCCTCAATTGGAACGGGACCTCTCGACGATCCAGTCCGAAGGTGTCCTGCGCATGATCGTCTGCCCCGCCCCGCCCTCCTACCTCGTGCTCAACGGTGAGGAAGCCGGCTTCGAATACGAACTGGTGTCGACCTTCGCCCGTGAATGGAATCTACGGCTGGAAGTGATCGCGCCCCGCCCCGGCGAGGATCCGTTCACCCTGCTCAACGAAGGCCGCGGCGACCTGGTGTCCGCGGGCCTCACGGCGAGCAACGACCTCAAACGACGCGGCGACCTGACCCGCGCCTACGCCCACACCCGGGAGCACGTGGTGCTGAACGTGAGAGACGAGGAAATCGTCTCCATCGAGGATCTCGACGGCCTGACCATACAAATGCCGGCCCACGATCCAAGCTTCGACCTGTTGCGCCGCATCCGGGACGACCGCAAACTCAACCTGCGGCTCGTCGCAGCCAGACCGAAGTACAGCCAGGAGGACCTGCTGCGGAAGGTGGCCGACGGCAAGTTCAGGGCCACCGTCGCCAACGCCCGTTCCGCCCACGCCGCACAGATCATGATGCCCGGTCTGTATATCGGCCCGGCCCTCACCGAAGAACGGTCCCAATGCTGGGTCATCCGGCGCAACAGCCCGGACCTCAAGGCCGCCCTGGACCGCTTCCTGCAACGGAACTACCGCCCCGGGCCCGACGGCGCCCGTCGCAGCCGAGCCTACGGCGTAATCGACGACCGCTACTTCAACGATCCGCGACAGGTTCGTTACTACCGTCAGGACCGGTTGCGTCCCGATCGCAGCGGTCGCCTCTCCTCCTGGGACGAAACGATCCAACAGGCCAGCGAGGCGCATGGTATGGACTGGATCCTCGTCGCCTCGCTCATCTTCGAGGAGTCGCGCTTCGATCCCAACGCCAACAGCAGCGCCGGCGCCGTGGGTCTGATGCAGTTGCTGCCCCGTTTCGCCGGCGTCGACTCGACCGCGCTGTACGACCCCGAAACCAACATCCGCGCGGGTGTCGACCGCCTGGCCGACATCTACCGCAGTTACGACTACCTCG
>DAOVZQ010000410.1 GCA_030635025.1 bacterium | reverse complement strand
CGGCGCGCCTTGGCCTTCATCTCGCGGACCGAGATACCACTCGAGTCGTCGATAAAGATGGGCGCTTCCGACAGGCGGCTGCAGGCCTCGGTCAGCTTGGGCCATTCCTCGGCCTTGATGTTGCCACGGCGCAGCTCGTGGTTGTTGAAACCGCCGCTCGCGCAGATCAGGCGCATACACAGCTGTTCCTTGGCCATTTCCAGACTGAAGAAGGCGACCGGCACCTGCTCGTTGACCGCCGCGTGGTAGGCGATGTTCAGCGCAAGGGCCGTTTTGCCCATGGACGGACGCGCGGCGAGGATGAGCAGGTCCGAGTTCTGCAGACCGGCGGTGCGCTGGTCGAGTTCGGTAAAACCGGTGGCGACACCGGTGATGTCGCCCTTCTGACGCGAAGCCTCGTCTATGCGCCGGAAGGTCTCCGGCACCACGTCCTTGACCGAAAAGAAGGCCTGGGTCTGCCGGTTCTCGGCGATGTTGTAGATCTTGCCCTGGGCGTTGTCGAGGATGGTGTCGGTATCGTCTGAGCCTTCGAAGGCGTCGCCCGTAATTTCGCCGCTGGCGGTGATCAGCCGGCGCAGGATCGACTTGTCGCGCACGATGCGCGCGTGATAGGCCACGTTGGCGGCCGTCGCGGTGCCGGCGAGAATGTCGGCCAGGTAGTCGTTGCCACCGACCTTCTTCAGCTGGTTGCTGCGTTCGAGTTCCTCGGCGACGGTGATGCCGTCGATGGCCTGGTCGGTCTCATACAACTCGCACATAACCTGGAAGACGAGCCGGTGCTCCATGCGATAGAAGTCTTCGACCTGGATGGTCTCCATGGCCACGCCCAGCGCGTCCTTGTCGAGCATGACGGCGCCCAGAATCGCGCGTTCGGCGTCCTGGTTCTGGGGCGGGAGGCGGTTTTCGAGGACCGCGCGGCTTGAATGGGGGGCTCGGCTGAGTTCTGGTTCCAAGACAACTTCCTCGCGATCAGGCGTGACGGGATCGGCCGGGTCCGTGAATTTAGCACACCGATCGCGCCGGACAAATCCGCCATTGTACACGTGTCAATATTTCCTGTGGATCATCCTGTGGATGACCCCTGGGATAGGACCATGACAACCTGTGGATAAAGGTGGATAACCCACACCCGCATGAGGCATGATGTCATACAACGACAACCGTGACAGGCAAATGCGCTCCCGAACACATGTGGAGAACCCGATGACCCCCGACTGTGGAAAACTCGCCCGGGCCTGGACCCGCATCAACGAAGATGCCGACCCTCCGGTCCCCTGGCGCGACGGCAACAAGATCCCTTGGCACGACGCCGACTTCAGCGAGCGCATGCTGGGCATCCACCTGGACCAGGGATCACACATGGCCAGCCGGACCATCGACATCATCAACCACCACGTGGGCTGGCTATGCGACCGGCTTCAGGCTGCGCTGGGCAAGGACCAGGGACTACGTGTACTCGATGTAGGCTGTGGACCCGGGCTGTACTGTCACGAGTTGGCACGCCGTGGACACAAGGCTGTGGGCTTCGACTTCGCACCCGCGCCGTTGCGTCACGCGCAAGAGGTCGCCGAGCGCGAAGGTCTCGACTGCACGTTTCACCATGCCGATCTGACCGACCTGAACGACGAGACCCTGGCGCAGTTCGGCAAGGTCGACGCGATCACTTTCTGGTTCGGTGAGTTCAACTCGTTCCGCAAGGACGTGGCGGCCTCTTTCCTGAAGCGCCTGTCGCGCGTACTCGAGCCCGGCGGATTCTTGGCTCTCGAAGTGCAGCCCTACGACGGCTTCGTCCGCGAGGATGCGACCGACTGGCAGTTGCACGCCGCGTCACCCCTTTGCGACGGCCCCCATTTCTGGCTGCAACGACACAACTGGGACGAGACGGTGCAGGCGGAGATCACCGTGTACTGGATCATCGACGCACGGACCGGAGAAGCTGAACGGTTTGCTCAGTGCCATCAGGCTTGGAAAGACGAAGACCTTGTCGCGGCCTTGGGTGATGCGGGGCTAGACGGGGCGGTGTTCGAGCCGCCCATCACGGGGTGTGATGAGCGGTTCGAGTTTCCGGTGGTTACAGTACGGAAGGGGCGGTAGACACTATCGGAGTCTTCACTTAATATCCCTCATGATCATTATGGATGATCCATATGATCTCGCATCTCCTATCCCTCCCCCATATCCTATCGGGATGAGATGTGCCTAACTCGTTATGTAGCTATTTGTTGTATAGTTGACATCTATTGTCTGCTATTGCCTATTGTTTTAGTAGGTGATTCTTGTTGACAATAGATTATCCTTCGCGTTAAAATCCTAGTTAACAGATAGTATTTGTCGATAATGGGGGTTGTTCAATGCACATCTCCAGTCGAGGCCGATACGGCACCCGCGCCATGCTGGCTTTAGCCATGCATTACGACAAAGGTCTACTCTCTGCGCAACAGATCGCATCTCGTCAGAACATATCCCAACGCTACCTCGACAACCTCCTGAAGGTCCTCAAGAACGCAAGGCTGGTGAATTCGGAGCGCGGTCGACGCGGCGGATACATCCTCTCCCTGCCTCCCACGGAAATAAACCTGCATGACGTCCTGTCCGCGCTGGAGGACGGCCTCGATATCGTGCACTGCACCAAGAACGGCCGAGTCTGTGGGCGCAGCGGCTCCTGTTGCACCCAGGAAATCTGGTGTCGGATCCGGCATACAGTCGAGAGCATTCTCTGGCAGACCTCACTGGCCGACCTGGTTGCCCGTCAGACCGAACTGGACAACAAAATCGAGCGTTACGTCAGAACGAGTAGAAGCGCGGATTGCGATTCGGATAACGGAGTCGGGCCAGGGCCCGGCTCTTCAATATAGATCGGTCGCCCGGTTTCAGGCGGCACCTCGCGCTCTGAGCGCTGTCATCGCAATCATTTGAGGTGATCATGGAACTCCTGGTGGATTTCATCGGCAAGGTGATGCCCTACATCACTCTGGCGGTCCTCATCATTGGACTCGCCACCAAGCTGTGGAGATGGAACCGGGGAGCAGTGGCCAACATCGCTCTCTATCCATCGGCCGGCAATCCCGTCCAGAAACTCAAGCAGGTTCTGGGCGAGGTCGTCCTCTTCTCCAGCTTCCGCAAGCAGGACAAGCCCCTGTGGCGCAGGACCTGGATCTTTCATGCCACACTGGTCCTCATACTGGCCGGCCATTCGCGCCTGATCACCGACTGGCCCTTGCGGGTGGGGCTCGGATTGTCGGAAGAGACCGTACACAACCTGAGTTTCTGGGGCGGTGGTATCTGCGGTGTCCTGGCCCTCGTCACTTGTACACTG
>DAOVZQ010000146.1 GCA_030635025.1 bacterium | reverse complement strand
TGGCTTCGCCGCGGAATCCGAAAGAAGCGACCTGCGTGATGTCGGCGGCCGAAACGATTTTCGATGTGGCGTGACGCTCGCAGACAAGGGGTAATTCGCGGAACGGAATGCCGAAACCGTCATCCTCGACGGTGATGGAGGCCAGGCCGCCGTCGGTCACGGTCACTCGGATATCACCGGCGCCTGCGTCCAGGGCGTTTTCGACCAGCTCCTTGACTACGGATGCCGGGCGTTCGATCACTTCGCCGGCGGCGATGCGGTCTACCGAGGCGCTGTCGAGGACTCTGATCGGTTTGTGGGACATCTCGAAATCGGCTCCCCGTATCGGCTCGGAATTCGTGTAGGGACCGCACGGTGTATCGTGCGGAGGAGCCTAAGATAATGGCAGGTCCACGGTGGCGTCAATCCTCGTCACCGGAACGATCGCGCAGCGAGGCCAGAGCGGCCTGGATAAGGGCTTCCGGCGTGCTGTCCCGTCCCGGATAAAGGGCGTGACCGCTGTGCACCGGCAGCGCGGGATCGCCTGTAACTTCGCGGAGTGCGGTGACGGCGCGTTTTTCCATATGGGCCACGGCATGGATTTCCTCGGGTGCCAGAACAAAAAGATGTCCGTCGTCGCCGGGAAAAAGCAGGTCCGAAGCACGCAGGTGGGCGGCGACGTGGGCCAGCAGTTCCGCGGCCGGGCGATTTGGATCTCCACAGGCAAAAACCGACAGGGAGAAAGCGACGTGATAGCGGTCTGCGCGGTCGATCTCTCGGGCCAGCGACAGCAATAGCGCACCGGCGGTTGACGCCGAGACAGGGGCTGTTTTTTCGCTCGGCGCCGCAACATGATCTTCGGGTCCCGGCATCTGATTGGCGAGGTGACGAGCCAGTACCGCATCAAAGGTGGTGAAAACGACGCTGTCGGCGGGGTGCAGCCGACGTTTGCCGAAGAGCACGAACCCGGAGTTATCCCCCGGCTCCGTTCCACGCACGGCCAGACATGTCGAAGAGGATCCATCCGAGAAACCGGGAGAGGTTACGGCGATCATCCAGCCGCGCTCCTCCGTGCGTTCAAGCAGATCGCGTGCGGCGGTTTCCCTGGGACCGGCCAATTGGGAGTCATTGGGCAGGAAAACGATTTCTAGGGCGCCGGTGAGGCGTTTGACGAATGTCGCCAATCGTGACAAGCGTTGGGCGGGGTCGTCGTTGCGGCGACGGTAGTCCTGTCCGACGTAGGTCGTCAACTCGCGCAACCGGTGCAGGTGATCCCGTTCTTCGTGCCTTTGCAGAAGTTCGACCAGACGTCGTTCGAGGAAGACGAGTATGCCTTCGATTTCCATCTGGAACCGGTGGGCGTCGGCGGGGTCGCCATAGCGCACGGCCAGGACCGCGCAGACGGGAGCCGGTCCCACGGGCAGGAAATACATGGTGATCCCGTCACCGTCTTCGTTCTCCGAGTTCCGAGAATCATGGCGAACCAGGACGGGGCGCCCGCTTTGAAGAACGTCGTTCCAGGCCGGGTGCTGTTGCGGAATGGTGCCGGTGCGGGTGTCGCCTTCGGCGGTGCCCTCGGCCAGCAGCAGGGTGCCGTCCTCGCGGAGCGTGGCGATGGCGGCATGCTCGGCTTCCAGGGCCATGGCCAGGGCCGCAGACCAGCCGGCCAGCACGGTTTCGAGCTCTCCCCCGCCTTGTGCCAGTTCGCGGAAGTCCCTGTCCAGTTGCCGTCGCAGACGACTGTTGCTCAGGCTTCGTGTTCTAGCGGGAGCCCGAAGTATGCGGGACACGGCGTTGCCGACGGACACAAGGTCGGAGAGATGGGTTTTTGTGAACGGGACGCTTCCGGGGGCGGCATTCACATTGAGGACGCCGAGTATCTCTCCGTCGTGCCGCAAGGGAACACACACGGCCGAGGTGAGATCACCCCGCTCCGGCTTGGGCCCGCCGGAAGGCGCCTCGGCCACCAGTTCAGCCTGGCCGGAGCGGGCCACCCGTCCGGCGATACCGTCTTCGAGGGGCTGCCGGGTCGTAAAGAGGATCTGGTCGCTCAGACCGGTCGCCGCGGCGATATAGAGCTGCCCCGCGAGACGATCGTGCAGCATGAGCGATCCGTTGGCGCCGCCGACGGACGAGACGGCGATGGAGAGCAGCCAGGGCAGAAGCCGGTCGTTATCCAGCGCATTCTCGATGTGGTTCAAGGTTGTTAGGGCTGCGTCCAGATCACTTCGTGGTGGAGCGGGTGCGGGTGGCGCTGCATCTGCATGAGCAGTCGGATTCTTGTAGATCGAAACCTTATCGGGCACCAGGTTCGACTGCGGATCGGACCCAATCTCACCCGCGACCAACTTCTGGAAAGCCTCCGCATTGACTACAGTCAAGCCGTCGGTCTCGACAGAGCGGATAAAAGCGTCGCTGGCGCATAGCTCGGATGTCGCAATGACGTATGCGTTATCGGGGATTTCAAGGGAAGCGAGATCCTGAACGACGCGAACGCCCATCACTTCGGCCAGTGGCGTACCCGGCGCAGAGCCTTCCGCGTCGACGACGCCCAACAGGCGTACGTCGGCATGCTGACGGCACCGGGCCAGCAGAGGTATTTCCCGTTCTCCGGGCATATAGAAGACCACGTGCCACATGACGTATGCTCCACGCACGGTTCAAGTATCGCTCATCCAGTATATCATCGGCCGGTGCAGGAGATCCTGTAGATTCGGGCGTCAGAGTTGTTTCTTGATGCGGGCCAGCCAGAGAAACGCGTCCAGGGGACTGAGCGTTTCCAGGTCGAGGCCGCGAAGACCCTCCAGGGCGTCACGCTCACCGTCGGTGAACAGGGAAAGCTGATGGCTGGGGATGGCGCCGTCGGCGGCCACAGAGAAGGACAAGGCGTCGGGAAGCCGCTCGGGTGCCAGGGCGTGGGCGTCTTCGGCGGTCATGGTATCCAAAAGGGCTTCGGCCCGACGCAAGACGGGCTCGGGAATACCCGCCAACCGGGCCACGTGGATGCCGTAGCTCTTGTCGCTGCAGCCGGGCTTTATGGCGTGCAGGAAGATGATCCGGCCCTCCCACTCCTTCACGTCCATGCGGAGGTTCACCAGCCGCGGCAGACGGTTCGAGAGCTCGGTGAGTTCGTGATAGTGGGTGGCGAAGATCGTGCGAGGTCGGGGGCCGTCGTCCAGATGCAGGAATTCCGTGATCGCCCAGGCCAGGGACAATCCGTCGTAGGTGGAGGTGCCGCGCCCCACCTCGTCGAGGATCACAAGACTGCGTCGGGACATCTGGTGGAGGATACGGGCCGACTCGCTCATCTCGGCGAAGAAGGTCGATTGGCCGCGGGCCACGTTGTCGCTTGCGCCCACGCGCGTGAAGATGCGATCCGTCAGTCCCACGACGGCCCGCTCTGCCGGTACGAAGCCGCCGGCTTGGGCCATGAGCGTGATCAGGGCCACCTGGCGCAGATAAGTGGACTTGCCGCCCATGTTGGGACCCGTGAGCAACAGGACTTGCTGGGCGTCGCTGTCCAGGAGCGTGTCGTTGGGAATGAAGTCGTGGTCCAGGAGCTGCTCCACCACGGGGTGGCGGCCGGCGGTGATGTCGAGCGTCAGGGAGTTGTCACAGACCGGACGGTGGTAGTTATGGCGCTCGGCGATTTCGGCGTAGGCGAACATGAGATCGACCGACGCGAGCAGGCGGGCGCAGGTGTGCAGGTCGGACAGGTGCTCGCCGGCGGTACGCATAAGGCGGCCGAAGAGTTCGGTCTCAAGAGTGTGGATGCGGTCCTCCGCCTCCAGGATGGTCTGCTCGGCCGTCTTCAGGGCGTCGGTATGGAAGCGGGCGGCATTGACCAGGGTCTGCTTCTGCTGGTAGTCCTCGGGGACGCGATCGAGGTGCTTGTTGGTGACCTCGAAGTAGTAGCCGAAGACCTTGTTGAAGCCCACTTTCAGCGTCGGGATGCCGGTGCGGTTCCGCTCCTCGGTCTGCAGGGCTGCCAGATAACCCTTTGTGTCGCTGGCCACGGCCTTGGCTGCGTCCAGGTCCGTGTCGATTCCCTCGCGGATGATGTCGCCCGGTTTGAGGTGTGCGGGAGGTTTGTCGGTCAAAGTGGAGGCGATTTCAGCGGCGAGCCCGGACAGATCCGGCATGGATACGGCCCATGCGCCGGCCGGATGATTCTCGTGTCCCCCGGTCAGGATCAGACGGGAGACCTCGCTTCCCGCCCGAACGGATTCACCGAGCAGTCGTAGCTGTGCAGGCCCGATTCGACCCGCAGCCGTACGGGCGGCCCAGCGGTCGAGATCGCCGACGCCAGCCAGAGCGGCGCGGATATCGACGCGCCAGGAGCGATCCTCGACAGCGCCGGCCACACCAGCGTGCCAGCGGGACAGGCGCTCCTGGTCGGTCAAAGGTTCGGCCAGACGGCGCTCGAGGAGCCGACGGCCGAGGGGCGTCACTGTGGCGTCGAGGTGATGGACCAGAGTCCCCTCCCCCTTGTCGCCACGGAACGTGCGGAAGATCTCCAGGTTGCGCAGAGTCTCCTCGTCGAGCAGCAGACGATCGCCCCGGTCCGTGTAGACGAGGGTGTCGATCTGTTCGGGGCGTCGAAGGGTCAGGGCCGTGAGATAGCGCAGCAGGGCGCCCGCCGCGGACACGGCCGAGACCCGGTCGTCCTGTTCGAGTCCGAAGGGGTCGAGATCCAGGACGCCGAAATGATCCAGCAGGGTTTCGCGGGCGAAGGACGGGTGGTACCAGGCGGCGCTGACCGTGTTGAGAACCGTGTCGGGCAGGGCGAGGCGCCAGGCCTGGAATCGATCGGGGTCGGTGCCCTCGGAGATGATCACCTCCCGGGCGTCGTAACGTTCGCACAGAGCCGCCAGGGTGACGTCCTCCTGTCCACACCGGAATTCGCCCGTACTGGCATCGAGGACTGCCCAGCCGGCCTCCCCTTCGGTAATCGGTGCGAACGCCAGACAGAAGACGCCGCCGGCGCCGTCGACCAACTCGGGCGCCGTCGCCGTTCCTGGGCTGACGACTTCGACCACGGCCCGTTTGACCAGGCCCTTCGCCTGGGACGGGTCCTCCACTTGATCACAGATCGCCACGGTCAAGCCTGCGGCCAGCAACCGCGAAAGATAGGTCTCCAGAGCATGGTGGGGTACGCCGGCCAATGGCACCGGATGGTCGCTGTTCTTGTCGCGTGTGGTCAAGGTGACGTTGCAGGTGTCGGCCAGGATCTTGGCGTCGTCGAAGAATGTTTCGTAGAAGTCGCCCATGCGAAAGAGCAGCACCGCGCCGGGATGGGCCCGTTTGATCTCCATGTACTGGACAAGCATGGGAGTCAGTTTGGGTGGCCCGGCTTTGGCTTTGGCGGCTTTACGGGCGTTCATTGGGAATCCGTCGATCGGGTCGGCAAAGGAGAGAGATTGTAGCGGTCCCTCATGTTCGAGGCCGCATCGCGGGCCTGGGATCTCCCCCGGTAGGAACCGGCACGCAGTTTATAGAGCGTGGTGCCGCGATCATCGATTTCCTTGACGATGTGCAGGCCGGACAGACGTGCGGACCAGTTGTCCAGATACGTGAGGGCGCGCGCCCGGTCGGCAAATGCGGCGAACTGCAGCGTGTAACTGCCGGGCTCGTCGAAGTCGCCCGTGTCGGAGCTTGTCTCTGGGGGAATAACAGGATCACTCAGACCACTCTGCAGATCGAGACGATGCTGCTCCTGCTCGGCCACCAGAGCCGCGGGCAAGGAGCGGGGATAGCGATGCACGAGTTCCCTCTCCAGGCGCAGGGCCTTCTGGGGGTCCTGCTCCCGTGCGAGCATCCAGTCGGCCAGAAGTATTTCGGCGGCGCAGGGTGAATCGCTCTGATCTCCGGCCATCTCGAAATAGCGGGCGGCCATGGCGGCGTCGCCGTCGGCCAGAGCCAGCTGGCCGAGTCGATAGCGCGCCCAAGGGTAATCGGGATCGTCGGGCGGGACGGCGGCCAGGGCGTCACGGCTGTTGTCGCCCGCGCCTTGCGCCCGCCAGGCCAGGCCGCCGAGCAGGCCGGCGGTGGCGGCTGTTTCATCGTCGGAGAGACGCACCTCGCCGAGCAGGTCGAGGGCGGTTTCGTAATCACCGGCGCCGTAGGCGATCCAGGCCCCGTCTTGGAGTAGAAGCGCCCGCGCCGAGGCGCCAAGCGAGTCGTCGTCGAGAAGCTCCCGACGGAGATCGCGGGCGGCAGACGGCGATTCGGCCAGACGGTAGCGCCAGTAGAGAGATTGCGCGTCGTCGGGGTCCTGGACGGTCAGGGCGTCGGTCAGTTCGCGCGCATCGGCGAAACGGCCCACCGCGAACAATGTGCGGACATCGTTCCAGTCGCCGTCGGGAGGATCTGCGGCAAAGGCGGAGGGCCCGGAGAGCATCCCGATCAAGAGCGCGACGGCGATGCCGCCTCGCCTCATGTCGTTACCTCTGCGCTCGACGGTGGCTGGAAAGATCCGAATGCGTCGCAGACCGTGCAATGCCACCGAACGCCCTTTAGTGTTGCGCCACAGGATCGGCACGTCCATTCACTGGAATCCTCGGAAATATGCAGGGCGGACCAGACACGCGTGAAATCAGTGTCGGGCAAATCGTTGACCAGGATGCGCAGATAATTCGCGGCAGCGGCGGGTGTCAGACGGGTGTCGCCGCGTTTGCCTTCGAGCATGCTGACGGCTTGCTCGCGGTCGCCCACTTTCTCCTG
>DAOVZQ010000430.1 GCA_030635025.1 bacterium | reverse complement strand
GTACACTCCCCGGCGATCGAACATTCTGGGGCGCAGAAGCACAGGCTCTCTCCAACGAACGGGTCTACTTCCTGGACGGCGTCGAGTACGCCCATCCCTTGACGCGCGGCGCTTTCGACCTGCATCTGGGACGTCGACTATCGACCGACTGGAGTCTGGTGCTCGGTTTGCGCGCCGAAACCGTCGATGTCGACTCGACCGGCACGGTCCGCATGGAAGACGACTATCGCGGGATCGAGACGGGCGACGAGGTTCCCTTCTCGGACTTACCGGCCGGCATAGCCGCAGCCGTTGGCCAGCGGAAACGCACCATCTGGCGGCTGGACCTTGTCCTCGACACACGCGATTCGCTCAGCCGCGCGGGTTCACCCGTCTCGGGTTTATGGGGTCGATTGCGGACCCAATATACGGTTGGCGACGACGTGGACTATCCTGCCGCGAGCTGCGATCTGCGAGCCTACCGATCCGTCGGCGCGGGCGTGCTGGCGTTACGGGGACGCGCAGCCGTCGTGGGCGACGACGCGCCTTTCCACGACCGTCATTACCTGGGTGGCCTCTACACGGTACGCGGCTTCCCCAGCCAGTCCCTGAGCGCGCCGGCCGGTGACGGCTGGCTATGGCACGGATCACTCGAATACAGGGCATCCCTGCTGGGCGATTCCGCCGCTCCCCGCGTCGCCGGCGCCCTCTTCCTCGATACCGGCCGCAGCGGCGACCCCGACGGTCCTTCGGGCGACATCGCCGTGAGCGCCGGTTGGGGCCTCCGCGTCCGACTGGGATGGCTGGGCTATCTCGGCGCCGACTTCGCCTTCCCCTTGACCGACTCGCCCGTGGACGAGTCCGCCAGAGGACACGTCTCCCTGGGATGGAGTTTCTGATGGGCGGCGCGCATCGACGACACGCCATCCCTCTATGGATTGTCTTCCTGCTGCCGACACTGGTTGCATCGGTACACGCGACACCCCGCATCACATCGGTTTCGCCCGCAGGAGCGGACAGCCTGCTCATCTGCCGACTGACGACCGCGGATCTGCCCGGTGAACGCATCGTCTCCACCCTGCGTAGCGGATTGGTCTCGGCCATCGAGTTCCACATGGAGGTCATACAGGCCGGCAACCGGGCCGTGGCGGGTAACAACGTGACCATCCGGCTGTCTTTCGACCTATGGGAAGAAGTCTACGCGGTCGACCTGGGCGGCGACGAAACCCGGCTACCAAGCCTGTCCGCCCTGCGCGAGTACCTGGCCGAGCTGCCGCCCCTGCCGGTGGCGCCGCTGAACGTCCTCGACAATACGACGCCGTCGGTTATCCGTGCCGGATTGCGGTTACACACCATCGCTCCCGATACGCGAGGCCGTATGGAGGGCATGATCTCCGGTGATCGAACCGCCGGCGGACATCAGAACGACCCCGGCCAGGAGGTCCTGGTCAGTCTCGGCAAGCTGATCCGTTTCTTCTACAAGGATAGCGGCAACGAAAACATGGATCACACACTTGAGTCCGTTCCCTTCCTGGTCCGGGAGCTGACGCCTTGAAACGCATACGAACCAGACTGATGATCATGATCATCGTGGCGGCGCTGTTGCCGGCAGTGCCCATGTCGCTGGTCGTCAACAACCTCCTCGAACGCAGCATGAACCCGTCGCTTCAGCAGACCCTGGTCGACGGCCTGCAGGCGGGTCTGGACGGATCGCGCGAGGAGCTGCAGCAGCGCAAGTACGCCTTCGCAGAGGCGGCGGACCGCATATGGCGACCACATCTGACGATGATGAATCCCTCGGCGGTGAGCAGCCAACTGATCCTGGACGAACAGGGCCACTGGCTCAAGAAGGCGGCTTTCGTACCCGAGTTGAACGAGGCAATGCCCGGGCTGGACGGCAACCCGCAAGTCGTCGGCGGTCATCTGGCGCTGAAGAAACGAACGGCCGATAGACGGCCCGTGGTCATCGCCCAAGCCCTGCCCGACGAGATGACCGCGCGGGTCGGCGAGATAACCGACGCCATGGGACTGTTGGCCGCCTTCCAACTCGACCGCGAGCCCATCCTGCGCAGTTACGTCCTGCCGTTCCTGTTGGTCTATGCGGTGTTGATCCTGGCGGCTCTGGCCGTGGCGTCGCTCATGGCCCGGCGGCTCGCCCGCCCCCTCGAAGCCGTGGCCGATGCAGCCGCCCGCGTGGCTGATGGCAATCTTGACACGCAGGTGGACGAGCGGACGGGCGGCGAAGCCGGTGCCCTTGTTCGCGCCTTCAACAGCATGGTCGCACGCCTCGCCGAGCAAAGACGTGAACTGGCACGGCTGGAAAAAGCGGCCGCCTGGCGCGGCATGGCCCGGACCCTGGCGCACGAGATCAAGAACCCCCTCACGCCGATCCTGCTGGCGGTCCAGGAAACCCATCGCAGTTACAAGGGCGAAGACGCGCCCCATCGCGAAGCCCTGGCCGACTGCGAGTCCATCGTCAGCGAGGAAGTTGAGGGCTTGCGTCGGCTGGTATCGGAGTTCTCCGATTTCGCCCGAGCCCCGAAGCCCACCCTCGAGGACGACGACTTCGCTCCCCTGGCCGAAGACCTGAGTCGCCTCTACGGAGAACGGCTTCGCCTGCAGCTGTCGAACGAGACCCTGCCGGGCCGTTTCGACGCCAAGGCCCTGCGCCGAGCCCTGATCAACCTGATCGACAACGGGCTCAACGCCTGCGCGGATGTCGGTGCCACGCCGCGCGTCACCCTGGCGGCACGCATCGATCTTGACAATGCGCTCGTGATGGTTGTGGCCGACGGCGGGGGGGGGATCGCACCGGAGCACCGCGACCATATTTTCGAACCGGACTTCTCCACTCGCAAGGAAGGCATGGGCCTTGGCCTGGCCATCGTGGACGGAATCGTCCGCGGGCACGGCGGACGGATCGAAGTCAACAGCAACCCGGGCGCAGGGGCGGTCTTCACGATCCGCATCCCCGCCGACGGGAGGAAAGACTGATGTCGCGCATACTGATCATCGACGACGAAAAGAATATCCGCCGCACGTTCGGCATGGTGCTCAAATCCGAGGGGTTCGACGTGGCCGAAGCCGGCAGCGGCGAGGACGGCCTGGACTTGTGGCGCGCCGAAGGGGCCGACGCGGTGATCCTCGACGTGCGGCTGCCCGGCATC
>DAOVZQ010000383.1 GCA_030635025.1 bacterium | reverse complement strand
GCTCGGGCGCGGTGGACGTCGAGGTGATCGGCTAAGAGGCCGCACAGGTACTCCCCGCGGAGAGCGAGGGCGAGATGGGCGATGCGCACGTCGGCCTGCAGGCCCGTCTGATGAGCCAGGCCCTGCGCAAGCTGACCGGCGCGATCGCCAAGACCAACACCATGGTCATGTTCACCAATCAGCTTCGCATGAAGATCGGCGTCATGTTCGGCAATCCCGAAACCACCACCGGCGGCAATGCCCTCAAGTTCTATAGCACCGTGCGATTGGACATCCGCCGCATCGGTGCGTTGACCCAGGGCGAGGAAGTGGTCGGCAACCACATACGAGTGAAGGTCGTCAAAAACAAGGTTGCGGCGCCGTTCAAGAAGGCCGAATTCGACATACTCTACGGTTCCGGCATTTCCAAGGAAGGTGACCTGATCGAGCTGGGTGTCGAAGGCGGCATTATCCAGAAATCAGGCGCCTGGTACAGTTACGGCGAGGAGCGCCTGGGGCAGGGCAAGGAGAACGTACGTGATTTACTGAGGGAGAACGAGGACCTCTATAAGCGCATCGAGGAAAAGGTTCTGGTGAAATACGGTATCAGGAACGAGCCCGTGCAGGCCGAGGCTGCGGCAGGGGCCGCCGATTCCGTATCTGCGCCGATCGTCGCGTCTGCCAAGACCAAGGGCAAGACCAAGTCCTCGGCGGCGGGCTAGAACGTGGCCGTCGATCAGGGGCCTACGCTGGTCTCGGTGGATAAGATCGGAAATGGTGTACGCCTGTCCCTGAGCGATGGCGAAATCCTGGAGCTGGCGGCGGAATCCCTGCCGCCGGCTCTTCCTGCTCAGGGGGAGGTGTTGTCCCCGGCGTTGCTGGAAGACCTACGGGAGGCGGCCGCTCGAAAAAATATCGCCCGTCGCGTGTTCAAGCTACTGGATCGGCGGTTGCGCACAAGTCGGATGATGCGTCGGAAACTGCTCGAAGAGGGCTATTCCGCTGAAGCCGTCGACGCGGTGCTGGATCGTTTCGAAGCTGAGGGTATCCATTCGGATCGCCACTTCGCCGAAGCCTGGTGTCGGGATACGCTCCGAGCAAGGCCGGTGGGACGGCGCTATCTGGAAAACAAGCTGCGTCAACAGGGTGTAAACGCTGATCTGGCCGCTGCGGTGGTCGGGGAGCAGTTGGATCCCGAGGACGAACTCGGTCGTTGTCGGGCTGCAGCCGTCAAGTGGTGGCGCCGTCAACGGGGTTTGGCGGATACCCGCACCCTGGCCCGCGGCGTAAGGTACCTGTTGGGGCGAGGGTTTTCACCCGCTCTGTCAAACAGGATCATTCGCGAGACGACGCCCGACGACGAGGGGAAGACGTGAAAGTTCTGGTGACCGGCAGCGAGGGTATGTTGGGCCGTGTCGTGGTTACGACCCTGGACCTGGTCCACGATGTGACGGGTGTCGATCTGGCCGATGGTGATTTGACCCGGCCCACGGACGTGGCTGCGCTCTTTGCGGAACACGGTCCGGACTGGGTGGTTCACACCGCCGCCTACACCGATGTGGACGGGGCCGAGCAGGACGCCGCGCGCGCGTCCGCCGTCAACGGAGGTGCAACGGCCGGATTGGCTGCGGCCTGCGATGCGTGTGGCGCGGGGCTGACTTACGTCAGTACGGATTACGTCTTTGACGGCGATGCTCCCGAAGGGTATATGGAGGGCGCCTTGCGCAACCCGCTCAGCGTATACGGGCGCACCAAGGCCGAGGGCGAAGCGGCAGTCGAAGCCATGTCCGCCCCCTGGCAGATCGTGCGCACAAGCTGGCTCTTCGGGACGGGCCCCCGTAACTTCGTGCTGACGATTCGCCGTTTGCTGGGTGAGAGACAATCGCTGAACGTGGTCGACGACCAGACCGGCTCACCGACCTACGCTCCGGACCTGGCACGAGTCCTGGCCCATTTGCTGATCGAGCGTCCGACCGGCGTATTCCACGCCACCAACACCGGGGTCTGCACCTGGTTCGACTTCGCCCGGGAGATCGCCCGACTCTCGGACGCCGATCCGGAGCGGATCGGCCCTTGCGGATCGATTGCGTATCCCACGCCGGCGAAACGTCCGGCCTGCTCGATATTGAGGAGCCACAACCTGGAGGCGGCGGGTTGCCCGGAACGTCCGTCTTGGCAGGACGCCCTGGTGCGTTATATTGCGCAGCTGAACACGAACGACCGGAACGATCAGGGAGAGTGAAGATGGGTTCCCCCGCAAGCGGCGACAAATCTCTCGGCATCCGCATCTACAACGATGCCATCGCGGCCCACCGCGCGGCTGTCGACGGCTTGAGCGACGTACACATGGAGGCCTTGCTGACTCTGGCCGCCGACGTACACGCCGCCTGGTCGAGCGGCGGCAAGCTTCTGATCTGCGGCAACGGCGGCAGCGCCGCCGATGCACAGCACATCGCGGCCGAGCTCGTCGGCCGTTTCGAACTGGATCGTGACGCCTATCCCGCGTTGGCCTTGACCACCAATGCATCCATCGCCACCGCGGTCGGCAACGATTACGGATTTCCGTACATCTTCGCCCGTCAGGTAACCGGTCTGGGATCACCGGGGGATGTTTTGCTGGTGATTTCGACTTCGGGCAACTCGGAGAACTGTGTAGAGGCCGTGACGGCCGCACGGGGTCGTGAGATGCGAGTCCATGGTTTCCTGGGGCGCGACGGCGGTGAGTTGGCCGAGCTCGTGGACGGAGCCCTGATAGCACCGGCCCAGGCCACGGCCACTATCCAGGAGATTCACATCACCATGGGCCATGTGCTGTGCCGAGTGCTCGAAACCTGGCGCGACGGCGGACAGCCGAGTAACGAGGCATCGTGAAGCCTTCCGTACTGCCCCCCCTCTTCGAGAGCTTGCGTCCGCGGCAGTGGACGAAGAACCTGATCCTCTTCGCGGGGCTCATCTTCTCCCAGCACACATCGGACCCGTTGCTGGTCTGGCGGGCGGCCGTCGGCTGCCTGCTCTTCTGCATGCTGTCCAGTGCCGTGTACATCTTCAACGATATCAAGGACGTCGAGCACGACCGCCGTCATCCCCACAAACGCAATCGTCCCATCGCCTCGGGACGGCTCCAGGTGCGAACGGCGGAGATCGCCGCGGCGGCCCTGGGCGTTCTGGCGCTCGGCGGCACCCTGCTGTTGGGGCTACGTTTCGCGGTCGTGGCGTCGTTGTTCCTGTTGCTCAACGTGGCGTATACGCACGTCTTGAAGCGGTTGGTTATTCTGGACGTTGTCGGCATCGCCGTCGGTTTCGTCCTGAGGGCGGTGGCGAGCGTCGAGGTGCTGCGCGGCGCCGTCGAACACATTCCGCTGTCGAACTGGCTGATCTTCTGCACGTTCTTGTTGGCGCTGTTCCTGGGGTTTGCGAAGCGCCGTGCCGAGTATCTCTACGTGATGCCTTCGGGAGAGGAAACGCGACCCTCGTTGCGCCACTACAACGAACTGACTCTCAATCTGCTGATCGGCGGAACATTCGCTTCGACCATCACCGCCTACGTCATGTACACGATTTCACCGGGCACCGTCGAGCACTTCGGAACCCAGCG
>DAOVZQ010000008.1 GCA_030635025.1 bacterium | reverse complement strand
AGGCCGGCGAGTCCGCCGCCCACGACCAGGACGGTGCGATCGATGTCCTTGTCCAGCGGCTGGGGCGCGTGGACCTTGACGGCACGGATCGTGCCCATGCGCAACAGGTCTTCGGCCAGCATCTGGATGTCTTCGGCCTCGCCCTCATGCGACCAGACCACCTGCTCGCGCAAACACACGCGCTCTACGTAGACCTTGGTCCGATCGAAGGTGAACTCTTCGATCTTGGCGCGATGGGAACAGGCCGCGATGACCACGCCGTCGACGCCGTCGTCAACGGCGCTGTGGATCGCGGCCACGCCCTCGGGCGCACACAGGCACTCGTGGGTCATATAGCTGGTGGATCCCTGCTCCGAAACGACGGCTTCGAAATTTTCCAGGTTCAAGGTCGCGCCGATGTCGCAACCGGTACAAACGAACACGCCAACCTTATTCATTTTGTACTCCCTATCGCTGCAACGTTGGCCTTGGCGGCGGAACCGGTGGCGTCGCGCACGGACGCGGCAACATCCTCGGGACGTCTCGCCACGCCGGCCATGAACACCTTCGCCTGGGGGTTGTCCAATCCGAAGCCGTCCTCATCGATCTGGACCTCGAAGGGCAGCTTCCCCTCGACGAGATTCGGAACCATGCCCGTGGCGAGGACCACCATGTCGGCCGTGTCCTCGAGGAGCCGACCTGACTCCACGTCCTCGACCCGCAGGTTCATGGATGGGCCGGAGCCCTTTTCGACCTTGCCGACCTTGCCCTTGATCATCTTCACGTTCTCCAGCGCGGCCACGCGGGTCAGCATGTCCTCGTTGCGGCCGGGGGTGCGGCGATCGATGTAATAGATGGTGACTTCGGTCTCGGGAAGCTGCTCGTGTACATAGAGGGCCTGCTTCAGCGTCGCCAGACAGCAGACGGCGGAGCAGTGGCCGAGGTGATTGACGTCGCGCGAGCCTGCGCACTGGACGAAAGCCACGCGCTTGGGTACCTGACCGTCGGACGGGCGCTGGATCTTGCCGCCGGTCGGACCGGCGGGTGCGACCAGCCGCTCCATGGCGACGTTTGCAATGACGTCGGGCAACACGCCGCCACCGAGATCCGACAGGTTCTCGATCGGGTACGGATGCCAGCCGGTGGCCAGAACGACCGAGCCGACCGTCACTGTTTCCTCGGTCTCCCGGGCGTCGAGATCGATCGCATCGAACTTGCACGCCTCGACGCAGGCTTTGCAGCCGTCGGGGCAGGCTTCGCGGTCCAGAGTGTAACGGGCCGGCCAGGCGTCCAGGTGCGGCAGCCGGATCGCCGGAACCTCGGCCATGTCGAGGTTGAAGGAGTCGGACACCTTTGACGGACAAACCTTTGCACAGTCGTCACAAGCCGTGCAGCGATCGGTGACGTAGGCGGGCGCAGACTTCAGCGTCACCGACCAGGTTTCCCCGTTACGCTCGGCCTTGCTCACCGTGGTACCGGTGAGGACGCGAATGCGCGGGTTGCGCTCCAGACGACGCGTGTTGAGTTCCATGCCGCAACTCGGTGGACAGAGCTTAGGGAAGTAGTTGTGGCTGCGCAGGACACGTCCCCCGATGGAGGCCTCGCGTTCGACGAGTATGACATCCCGACCCGCTTCCGCCGCTTCGAGAGCGGTGGTCACGCCGGCGATTCCCGCCCCCACGACCATCAGGGGTGATGCAGTCGATGCGTTCATGATTCCCTTTCGATTGTCGCCCCGGTAGCCCTCTTGACCGCGCTGTCCGTCATCGTCATGGTGGGTTCGGCGAATAGCGCGAAACGAAGCCAACGGAAGGCGAAACGAAGAAGCGCCTCGTCGTCGGTCTTCATCTGCTCGACGAGTTCCTCGTCCAGCTCGAAGCTCTTGATAAAGGATGACTTGAAAACGAACCTGTGGAAGGCGTCCAAATCGTAACAAGCGGTATAGAACATTTCCATGCGCTTGGGATCGAGCTGGCGTTGACCGCCGATGAACCAGGGATGCGAGACGATCTCGTGGAAACCGGTTTCGATTTCTTCCTGATTTTCGAGTCCCTGATCGGCCTTCCAGGTGTCCAGGGTCCACTCCTGCCCCTCACCGTGTCCCTTGCAGAAATCGTCCTCGAAGAGGAAATGGGCCATCTCGGTTTCCTTGCCCGCCTGGGCCGGAGGAATCGCCATGCCCAACGGATACATGCGGCAGGACCAGGGCCGGTCCTCGTACACGCCGCACCCGTCCTCGGTAACAAAGTCGCAACGCCGGCCCGGCTCGGGTCCCAGCTTCAACATGACCACCGGTAGATGCAGGTCCTTCGTGACCGGCATCTGCGTGTGCTTCGCAAGAAAATCGGACGTGGTCATCTCGAGACGACGAGCGAGCCTCAGGACATCGATCGGAGTCAGCAGAATATTGATGTCGCCGCAACAGTCGGTGAAGCACTTGAGCCCCTTGTGACAGCCGAAACGAAAGGTCTCGCCTTCCGAGATCCGTCGACGGTCCTTCATGAGATCGGGCATCGCGGACTGCGGGACCTCGGGCGTTTGCTCCGGGGTGTCTTTCCGTTGTTCATTCATGGCCGACTCCATTTTGTCTTGAGGCATTGAAACCGAATGCGAACTGTCGAGTGCGGCAGAGCAAGAGGCCCCAGGCGATTTGTTGCACCTGGGGCCTCCCTCATCGCAATAACCGCCTCGCAGTTCTGCGTGATGTCATCGGACTCTTTCGAGATCCTCAGACTGATTAGAAGATGTGTTTGATATCGACCTTCTTGAACGTCCACTCGTTCGACTTGCGGTCGAAGGAGCCGTTGACGAACACGTGCCAATTCTCATTGTCCATCTTCGGCGTGTCGGTCCGGAAGTAGTAACCCGGCCAGCGGGTCTCCTCACGGAACAGCATCGCCCGAACGTGCGCCTCAGCCTGGTAGCTGCGATGGACGTTCTCCCAGCACCGCATAAGATCATGCAGGTCCTTGGCGCCCAGGTTGGCCGAATCCTCGTGCAGGAGCGCGAGCAGTTCGAGCGCCCGCTCGAGGTTGGGCTTCGACGTCGTGAACTGGGCCGTCACGCCACCCGCATATTCGTCCATGAGCTTCTGCATGCGAAGCATGAACATCTTGGGCAGAATGTAAGCCGGATTGACGTCGGCCTGTGTCGACTTGTCCTGGTTCTCCTCGTAGATCTTCAGAGGCTTGAGGATGAGTTCCCTCAGAGCCGCGATATCACCCTGATCGTACTTGATCCCACCATGATCCTCCTTGACGCAGAATCGCACGGCGGCCTTGCCGGCGATACGGCCCTCGGCATGGGAGCCGGAGGAGAACTTGTGGGAAGAGGCTCCGGAAGCGTCACCCGCGGCGAAGAGGCCCTTCGTCGTGGTCATCTGCTCGTAGCCCCAGAAGTACTCGGCGGGAGCCAGATCCTCGGGACCCGAAACCCAGGCACCGGAAGCGCCGGAGTGGGAACCGATGAAGTAGGGCTCGGCCGCGGCGATCTCCGAAGGACTTTCCTCGGGCTGGATGTTGGTCGCAGCCCACAGGATCGCCTGTGAGATCGTCATGTCGAGGAAGTCTTCCCAAGCTTCGGCCTCGAGCTCCTTGAGCTTCTTCTTGGCCAGCTTCGGATCGGTCTCTGCCTTGGCGATCTTCTGGATGGCTTCGGCCGTCTGCATGTAGATCGGGCCCTTGCCTTCCATCACATCGAGCATCATCAGGTAGTTACGCAGGTTCGCGGGCACCGGCTTCACTGCGCCGTAAGGCTGCCAGTTTTCCAGCTCGGGCCGACGTTCCACCATGTAGTTCCCGCCCAACGCGTTGGTCGCGGTGGCCTTGAACAACAGGAACCAGGCGCCGACAGGACCATAGGCATCCTTGAAACGCACCGGAATGAAACGAACTTCCTGACAGGTCATCTCGGCGCCGGCCTGGATCGTGAAGAAGGCCGAGGCACCGGAGTTGAACGGCGGATACCAGGCACGACCAGCGCCCTCACCGGAGGAGCGGGGCTTGAACACGCCCACGGCACCACCCATCGACGCCAGAACGGCCTTCGCCTTGAAGACGTAGAACTTCTCTTCGCGGACCGAGAAACCGACGGCGCCGACGCAACGGTCGCCATCCATCAACGGATGCGTGATGAACACGCGCTCGTAGATGTTTTCGGTGCCAAGAGCATTCTTGGCGGCTTCTGCAACGATGATCTTGTAGGACTCACCGTTGATCATGAGCTGCCAGCGACCCTCGTGCACGTAGCCGCCCTTGTCATCGAGCCAGATGGGAAGGCCCCACTTCTCGAACAGATGCACGGACGAATCCACGTGGCGGGCGATGTTGGCGACCAGGTCTTCACGGGTGACGCCCATCAAGTCGTTACGTACATAGCCGACGTAATCCTCGATGGTGTTTTCGCCGTCCTTGAGACCCACGTACTGGTTGATGGCCGACAGGCCCATGGCCACGGCGCCGGAGCGATCCATGGCGGCCTTGTCGATCAGCGTCACCTTGACATTGTTCTTCTTGGCCCAGTGGGCGGCCTCGACAGCGGCGCCACAAGCGGCCATGCCGCCGCCAAGAATCAGAAGATCAGTTTCGACTACTATAGTCTCGAACTCCTTCATGGCTGTTACCTACCCTTTCATCCAGAGTTCAGGCAACCCGTTGGATTCGGGTTCGGTGTACAGAACCGGTCCTTCGAGGTCAGGATCATTGTCCCAGCCACCGCTCGGAACGGCTTCACCTTCGGGAGTCGTACGAATGGGGAACTTGAAACGCTTGATGTTGCCGTTACGGAACTTGACGGTCCACATGATGCTGTCGGTAGACCGCATGGGCACCACCGATGCGCCCATGGGCACGAAATCCGCGTAACCGCGCACATCGATTGCGCTCACGGGACAGATCTTCACACAGCACATGCATTCCCAGCACTGTGAAGGATCCTGGTTGAACGCCTTCATGGAATCCTTATCCAGGACCATGAGATCGTTCGGGCAGATGTACTGACAGGCGGTCTTGTCGAGCGCCTTGCATCCGTCACATTTGTCCGGCATCACAAAACTTGGCATTAAAGGCACCTCCTAAAATCGATCCATTGTCGGAGCAGAATGACTTGCAGCGAGGACACCAGGGGTTGAACTTCGCCGCTTGATAGCGCCAAATCAAAGCGAAACTTTGTATCCTACCTATAAAGAACTTTTTGTATCAATTGGAGGGGGCAAAACAATACTAGATATGCCTGCAATCTACTGGTATTCCGTTAACCGCTCTGTTTGCAGCTGGTTGAGAGAATTACGGCGGCATATTGACTGGGGCCAATTATTACGCCATGACTTATTAGTTATATGTCCGTGCTGTCGATGCATCCGCGCCAGGCGGCCGCATGGGCTTTCAACTCGCTCAGGAAGGCCGCAACCACCGGAGTGGGCTCCACCTGCTTCCATCTCACCAGAACGATCCGACGCGTCAGTGTGGGAACGACCTGAATCCGGTCGAACGTTCCCAACGAATGACCTTCGCAAGCCATCCCGCGGCTGGTGATCATGTCGGGCAGGAACGCGACGCCGAGACCTGCCTCCACCATTTCACGCACCGTCTCCACATTATCCGTGGAAACCACGTTATCCACGCTCACGCCCAGTTTCACCAGGTGGTCGCGAACGATCTGACCCGTGGGGTTCTCCGGGGTCAAGGACACGAACGGTTGCCCCTGGAGCTCAGCAGGGCGGATCGACTTGCGACCGAAAAAGGGATGCGAGCGACCGCAGACCAGGGAGACGTTCTCCTCCAGCATGATATCGTGCATCAACCTTCGGTCAGGCTGAGGATTGGCCACCAACGCCACATCGACCCGGTTGGCCAGAAGTGCGTCTACGATTTCGTATGAGTTGCGATATAAAACGGTCGGCCGCGCCGAGGGATATTTACTACGCAAATTCTGCAGCACGGGAGGTAAAAAGTAGATGCCAACACTATTGACGGTCCCGATGCGGACCTCGCCCGCTACTCCGTCCGACAATCGCTCAAGAGCCTGTGCGGCCTGATGAACCGATTCCTCGATTTTCAGGGCGTGCTGGTAAAGAACCCGCCCCGCCTCGGTGGGGCTGATCCCACGGGAGAGCCTATAGAACAAGGGCATGCCCAGATCCGACTCGAGTAGCTTGATCTGATAGGAAATGGCCGGCTGGGTCATGTGCAGCCGCGTCGTCGAGCGGTTGAAGCCACCCTCTTCAACGACCGCCATGAAGCATCGCAATTGTCGTAGTTCCAAAGTGCTGACCTGCCAGTGATAACGTGTGTCGAGTCTAAACACGGATCCGGAGCGTCTTCACGTCTGGGATAAATAAATCATATCTGACGTGCGGATTTCAGCGCTCCAAACTTATCACCTATAATCGAACTCAGGGATTGTCCGTCAAGGTAAAAAAACCGGTTAGACCCTGCAAATTCTCCCAGGACTGGATCATGACCGGACAGGATGGCCGATATAGCACTTACATTGAAGACACCCGGGCCTTTGGACCTAGCGCCCATCCCTCATTTTTGCCCCAACGCCCGGGGCATTCTGGAGGGTGCGAAGGGGTCCGCCAAAGCCCTCCCAGGGGCACCTCTCCCGCTTGCGTGAGAGAATCATCCTGAATCTACCGGCAGAAGAACGGCTTATCCAGGCCCTTGGGTGCCATTGAGGGCGCGTGATCAATGGTCTTTATCAATGCCATTCAAACTCACAGTTTGACGGAAATACAAACGGGAAGCTCTGTAGTGACAAGTAAGTGGGCATCGGCTGTTGCCTCAGGCGATCACCCGGTGCCCAACCAAGATGCTGTTCCCGAAGATGGCCGCCGTTATGCCGGCGCCTACAGGGAACTCCCTCGATGCCTACCCAAAGGCTTGGAAAGGGGAAGCTATGGCGGAGAAGTTGCGGGAAACGCCCTTGCTCGACGAGCTCGAAAAAGGTCCATGGCCGAGCTTCGTGACTGAAATCAAAAAGAGCGCTGTCAAGAATTCCATGGCCAACGACCAGTTGGGAATTCTCGAACGTTCTTACAAGGACAGGATCGGTCACTGGAAGCATGGCGGTCTGGTTGGAGTCATGGGGTATGGCGGCGGCGTCATCGGTCGTTACAGCGACCTCCCCGAAGAGTATCCCGAGTGTGCCGAGTTTCACACGATTCGCGTCAACCAGCCTGCGGGTTGGTTCTACACCTCTGATGTACTGCGCAAGCTCTGCAATGTCTGGGAAAAGCACGGTTCCGGGCTGACCAACATGCACGGCTCCACCGGCGACATCATTTTCCTGGGTGCCAAGACCGAAGCGCTCGAACCCGTCTTCGCGGACCTGATCGATATGGGATTCGACCTCGGCGGCTCCGGCTCCGATGTACGAACTCCCAGCTGCTGCTGCGGCCAGGCTCGTTGCGAATGGGCGTGCTACGACACCATGGGGTTCACCTACAACCTGACCCAGCACTTCCAGGACGAGCTGCACCGTCCGGCCTTCCCGTACAAGTTCAAGTTCAAGATGGCCGGCTGCGCCAACGACTGCGTGGCGTCCGTGGCTCGCTCGGACATGTCGATCATCGGCACCTGGCGCGAAGACATCAAGGTCGACCAGGGCGAGATCGCAGAGTACGCCAAGACGGTGAACATCGCCGACGACGTGGCCGATCGCTGCCCGACCGGCTGCATCAGCTGGGACGGCAAGACGTTCGACATCGACAACGCGAACTGCGTGAAGTGCATGCACTGCATCAACGTCATGCCCAAGGCCCTGGCCCCCGGCGACGAAAAAGGCGCAACCATCCTGCTCGGTGCCAAGGCTCCGATCATCGGTGGCGCTCTGCTCGCGTCCGTGCTGGTTCCCTTCGTCGAGATGGGCGAGGAGAACTACGAGGACATCTACGAGCTCGCCGAGGAAATCTGGGACGTATGGGGCGAACACGGTATGAACCGTGAACGTGTGGGCGAATTCATCCAGCGCGTCGGCATGGGGAACTTCCTCGAGCAGGTCGGCCTGGATCCCGAGCCCGAGATGATCATGCACCCGCGTACGAATCCGTACATCTTCTTCGAACTCGACGAGGAGGAGGACTAGTCATGGCGGAAAAAGCCAAGAGGAAGACCGACATCGGCCCTCCGAATCACGAACAGTTTCTACCTCCCGTCATCAAGAAGAACTACGGGAAGTGGAAGCATCACGAGATCCCCCAGCCGGGCGTGCTCGTTCACACGGCTCATTCGGGCGACAAGCTGTACTCGGTTCGCGCCGCGTCGGCCCGTCTGATGAGCATTGAGACGATCCGCCTGTTCGCGGACATCGCCGACGAGTTCTGCGGTGGTCATCTGCGCTTCACGAGTCGCAACAACGTCGAGTTCCTGCTCGACAACGAGGCGAACGTCAAGCCGATCATCGAAAAACTCTCCAGCGAAGGCTATCCCGTAGGCGGTACGGGCGCTTCGATCACGAACATCGTCCATACGCAGGGTTGGGTTCATTGCCATTCGGCCGCGACCGACGCGTCAGGCGTCGTCAAGTCGATCATGGATGATCTCTTCCCCTACTTCGACGGTACCACGAAGCTGCCCGCCAAGCTGCGCATCGCGTTTGCCTGTTGCTTGAACATGTGCGGCGCCGTGCACTGCTCGGACATCGCCATCCTGGGTGTCCACCGTAGGGCTCCCCACATCAAGCACGAGCAAGTGAACGCACAGTGCGAGATCCCCTCCACGGTATCGGCGTGCCCCACGGGCGCCATCCGGCCGACCACGGTCGACGGTGTCGATTCGGTGGAAGTGATCGAAGAACGCTGCATGTTCTGCGCAAACTGTTATACGGTCTGTCCGGCGATGACGCTGAACGATCCCGTGAACGACGGTTTGTCGATCTGGGTCGGCGGCAAGGTGAGCAACGCTCGTCACGAGCCCATGTTCTCCAAGCTGGCGATTCCGTTCATACCCAACAACCCGCCGCGCTGGCCGGAAACGGTCGAAGCGGTACGGAACATCGTCGAGATCTACGCCGCCAACGCCCGTAACTACGAGCGCGTGGGCGAGTGGATCGAGAGGATCGGTTGGCCGCAGTTCTTCAAGCTGACTGGTATCGAGTTCACCAAGTACCACATTGACGACTTCAAGCATGCCGGAGAGACCTTCAAGCGGTCGATGCATTTCCGGCAGAGCCAATGAAAAGGGCGTGAGCGTCATGGCAACGAAGGAAGAAGTGGCCGAAGCCATGTTCAACATGGTCAAGGAATACCACGGTAAGAAAAACCTGAAAGCCCTGGATCTCACAAAGGCCATGATCGAAAAGTTCGGGGATGAGGCCTGCGACAAGAAGCTTTGCAAGAAGGCCATCCGCGAGCTCGTCGATAACGGCAAGTGTACCTATTCCTACGTCGGCGGCAGCTACATAGTGCTGCCTCCCGAGGAGTAGATACGACAGTCGGGGGCGGACTCCGGTGCCGCAACGCGCCGGAGTCCGCCCTCGCAATTTTCTAAGTCGCCTTTACGGGCGTCGTCCGTCCGGGACGGCCCGGTGATCAAGCGCGGGAGTTGTAGAGTGGCCCGAGGCAAGCTGCCAAGACTGGTACTCGCAGGGCTCGCCGGAGACAGCGGCAAGAGCCTGGTATCGCTTGGTCTGATCAGGGCCCTGCGACACCGCGGCCTACCCGTCGCTCCTTTCAAGAAGGGACCCGACTTCATCGATGCCGCCTGGCTCGGTGCGGCAGCCGGAGCTCCCTGCAGAAATCTCGACACATTCATGATGAAGCCGGAGGCCATCCACGCATCCCTCGCCGAAGGCGGACGGGACGCGGCCATCGCCGTCGTCGAAGGCAATCGTGGCCTGTTCGACGGCATGGACGCCGGAGGCTCCCACTCCACCGCGCAGCTGGCCAAGCTCATCGGCGCTCCGGTGGTGTTGATCGTGAACGTCACGAAATCAACCCGTACCGTGGCCGCCCAGGTCCTGGGTTGCCGGGTTCTCGACCCTGACCTGCGACTCGCGGGCGTGATTCTCAACCGCGTGGGCACGAGCCGGCAGGAAAAAGTGATTCGCGAAGCCATCGCCGCCGACACCGGCCTCCCCGTCCTCGGCGCGATCCCCCGGCTCACCGACCAGCACCTGCCCAGCCGCCACCTGGGCCTGGTCACCGCGATGGAACATCCCGACGTGGACGAAACACTCGAACGCGTGGCCGCCGTGGCGACCGAGCACCTGGACATTCCCGCCCTGCTGGCGCTGGCCGACGAGGCGACGGATCTGGAGTCCGTCACCCCGAGCGAAGCCGAAGCGACCGGGGCGAAGCGCGTGCGCATCGGCGTCCTCAAGGACCGGGCCTTCTCCTTCTACTACCCGGAGAACCTGACCGCCCTGGAACGGGCCGGCGCGGAACTCTGCGACATCTCCCCCCTGGCGGACGATGCGTTGCCCGACATCGACGCGCTCTACGCCGGAGGCGGTTTCCCCGAGGTCTACGCGGCCGAACTGGCCGCCAACAAGCCCCTGCGCGAAGCCCTCGCCGATCGCATCGGCCAGGGCCTGCCGGTCTGGGCCGAATGCGGCGGCCTGATGTACCTGTCGCGCGCCCTGATCAAGGACGGCGTCGCCCACGAAATGGTCGGTGCATTGCCGGTCCGCGTGGAGCAGACGGCACGACCCCAGGGACACGGCTACGTACAAGCCATGTCGGACCGGGCGAACCCCGTCCTGCCCGAGGGCACCGAACTCTATGGGCACGAATTCCATTACTCGCGCCTGTTGGACAACGGCACGAAGGTGCCGACCGTCCTGAAGCTCACCCGCGGGGTGGGCGTGGGCGGCGGCCGCGACGGACTGCAGGTCGGCCGAACGATCGCGACCTACACGCACCTGCACGCGCTGGCCACGCCGACCTGGGCCTCGGGCCTGGTCGAAGCCGCCGTCGGGAGCGTGCAATGAACCTGAACGCGCACGTGCGGGAACTGATCACCGAGAACCGGCTCAAGGATCTGGATATCCTGCTGCCCCTGGAACCGCGGGCGATCCGTCATCTGGTGGGACTGACCTACCAGCCGGACGCCGAAGTCCGGGCGAACGCCTGCCGCGGTGTGGCCATGGCAGCCCGCTATCACCCCGAGTTGGTGGAGCAGGTCGTGCGCCGCCTGATCTGGGCGATGAACGACGAATCGGGCACCAATGCCCTGAGTGCGCCGGACGTGATCCTGGCCGTGGCCGAAGAACGGCCCGAGATCCTGGTGCCGGTGGTGTCGGACCTGACGCGCCTGTCGAAGGACGCGGGCCTCAAGGATCGTCTGACCGAAGCACTGCGGTTGGTGATCGAAGCGTATCCCGGCGCCGTCGGGCGAGGCATCCAGAAAACGCTGAACAAACGGTTCGTGGGCAAGAGCAAGTACAAACGACGAGGAATCGGCGATGGAGGCTGTGGCTGTGGGAAAAAATAAGACCAACGTGAGCAAGGTCCAGGTCCTGCGCGATGCGGTGGAGGCGAATCCCGATTCCGCCGTGGCGCACATGAAGCTGGGCACGGCCCTGTTGATGAACGGCGCCGCCCAGTCGGCCGAACAGTCCCTGCGTCGCGCGGTGGAGATCGATCCCGAGTTCGACGAGGCCTGGGTCAACCTGGGTGGGATCATGCTCGGACGATGGGACTTCGAGGGCTGTGTCGAGATAAACCGCAAGGTCGTCGAGCGTAGCCCGGGCCTGTTGCAGGCCCATTACAACATAGGTCTTGGCCATCTCTATCTGCACCAGGCGGAGGAGATGGTGACGAGTTTCCGCAGGGTCCTGGAGATCGATCCGGACCATGCGGGCGGGCGGTATCACCTCGCGGTGGGACTGCTAGAACTGGGTGATCAGGCGGGAGCGCGCACGGCCCTCGACAGGGCCGTCGAGCTCGGACACTCCCCTGCTCCCGAGTTCCTGAAAGCGTTAGGTAAGAAGGGTGCCGGGAACACTCCCGGCCCGGAAAAGGACACGAGTCGGTAGTACATACTTCCAAGAAGAGGAGGACGATGATGACAGAATTCAAGGCTGGCGATCAGGTCCTGGAAATCGACGAGGACGGATTCATCCAGAATCCCGACGAGTGGAACGATGTCGTGGCCGGGGCTCTCGGCAAGACCGAGGGCGTCGACGACCTGACCGAGGACCACTGGAAAGTCGTCAATTTTCTGCGCGAGTATTACGTCGAGTTCGGCGTCGCGCCCATGATCCGCAAGCTCTGCAAGTCAACGGGCTTCAAGCTCAGCGAAATCTACGACCTGTTCCCCTCGGGACCGGCCAAGGGCGCCTGCAAGATCGCCGGTCTGCCCAAGCCCACGGGCTGCGTCTAGTCCGACCTGTCGAGGTGGAGGGGACTTCGATCCCCTCCGCCCCACGTTTCCGACGAAACCGCGGCGGGAGTTCTGATGCTCGAGGATTGTCTTCAGAAAAAAACGGCGATCGGTGAGCGGTGGTTGGATATGACCCTCGCCAGCTATCCCGTAGACGCTTCGGCGTTCCTCAAGATGCAGGACAACCGTTTCTCGAACCCGGTGGGCCAGACGCTGGCGCAAGGGATTACCGACATTCTCGACGAACTGTTGGCGGACATGAATCCCGAGCGACTTTGCTCCCACCTGGAAGAAATCATCAAGATCAGGGCCGTCCAGGAGTTCTCCCCCGCCCAGGCGGTCTCCTTCGTCTATCTCCTCAAGGACGCGATCCGCGAGGAACTCGGAGACGAGGCGACCGATCCCCGTGCGCAGGCCGCACTCCCCGAGATCTACACCCGTGTCGATCAGCTGGCCCTGTTCGCCTTCGACGTCTACGTGATGTGCCGGGAGAAGGTCTTCTCTCTCCGGTTGAACGAGATCCGCAAGGGTTACGTGACACCGGCCTGATCGCGAACGCGGCATCGGCCGCGGCGCGGACGGGCGGACATGCCTGAAACGAATCGGGAGGCGGAGCGCACTCGACGTGCCGCTTCGCGCGAGGTGGCGATCAATGACCATTCTAGCAGCTCTCGCCGCAATCATCGTCCTGATACTCCTGCCGATGCTGGGTGCTCAGCAACCCGGTCTGCAGTCGATCTTCGGGACGTACATACCGTACATCGCCATAGTCCTCTTCCTGGGGGGCTTCATTTACCGAGTGGTGAAATGGGCGAGGATACCGGTTCCCTTCCGCATCCCAACCACGTGCGGGCAGCAGAAAACGCTGCCGTGGATCAAGTCGAGCCGATTCGACAATCCACACGGCACCTTCGGAGTGATCGTGAGGATGGCCCTCGAGGTCCTCTTCTTCCGCTCCCTGTTCCGCAACACGAAGATGGAGATCAAGCCCGGCGGCAACGTCGTCTACGGGCCGAACAAGTGGCTCTGGGCCGCGGCCATGGCCTTCCACTACTCGTTCCTGATCGTCTTCATCAGGCACCTGCGCTTCTTCACCGAACCGGTGCCGGGATTCATCCACGCGGTGCAGTCCCTCGACGGGTTCTTCGAGATCGGCGTGCCGGCGATGTACCTGACCAGCGTGCTGCTGCTGGGGGCCGTGGGCTTTCTCTTCCTGAGACGGATCACCTCGCCGCAGCTGCGCTACATCTCCCTGCCCAACGATTATTTCCCGCTGTTCCTGATCCTGGGCATCGCCGTCACGGGCATCCTGCTCAGGCACTTTTCGAAGACTGACATCGAGAGCGTGAAGGAACTGGCCATGGGCATCCTGAGCCTCAAGCCGGTCGTGCCCGCGGGCATCGACCCGCTCTTCTTCATCCACTTCTTCCTGGTCTGCGTACTCTTCGCCGTCTTCCCCTACAGCAAGCTGATGCACATGGCGGGAGTCTTCATGAGCCCCACCCGGAACATGGCCAACAACAGCCGCATGAAGCGGCACGTGAACCCCTGGAATAAACCGGTGAAATTCCGAACCTACGAGGAATACGAGGACGACTTCCGCGAAAAGATGAAGTCGGCCGACATCCCCGTGGAGAAGGAGTAGACAATGACGGACTTCAAACCGGATCAGGTCGAGTTTTATAAACGCGACGATCTGGAAAAAGTGGATTTCACGCCACCACGGACGGGGTGGATGGATACGCCGACCGAGTTTCGGCCGGGAAGCTGGATCTATCCGGCCAAGCCCAAGCACCTCGAGACCCTGGACATGCCCAATCCCCGCGAGTGGTCGCCCACCGACGACGACTGGCAGCTGCCCGACAACTGGCAGCAGATCATCCACGAGGGTTTCAAGGAGCGCCTGGGCAAGTACCGGTCGTTCCAGCTCTTCATGGATACGTGCGTGAGGTGCGGCGCCTGCGCCGACAAGTGCCACTTCTACATAGGCGGCGGCGATCCCAAGAACATGCCGGTGATGCGGGCCGAACTGCTACGCTCGATCTACCGCAACGACTTCACCACCGTCGGCAAGATCCTGGGGAAATTCGCGGGCGGCCGCAAGCTCACCATCGACGTGATCAAGGAGTGGTTCTACTACTTCTACCAGTGTACGGAGTGCCGTCGCTGCTCGGTGTTTTGCCCCTACGGCATCGACACCGCCGAGATCACGATGATGGCGCGCGAGCTGCTGCACCTGCTGGGCCTCAGCGTGAACTGGATCATGGAGCCCGTGGCCAACTGTCACAAGACGGGCAACCATCTGGGCATCCAGCCGCACGGCCTCAAGGATACGCTGGAGTTCTTCTGCGAGGACATCGAAGACATCACCGGAATCCACATCGATCCGCCCATCAACAAGAAGGGCGCCGACATTCTCTTCGTCACGCCCTCGGGTGACTTCCTCGCCGAACCCGGCACCTTCACCTGCATGGGCTACATGATGCTCTTCCACGAGCTGGGCCTCAACTACACGTTCAGCTCCTACGCATCGGACGGCGGCAACTTCGGACTCTTCACCTCGGCCCACGCCATGCAAAAGCTCAACGCCAAGATCTACGCCGAAGCCAAGCGCCTCGGGGTCAAATGGATCCTCGGCGGCGAGTGCGGACACATGTGGCGCGTGCTGAACCAGTACATGGACACGATGAACGGTCCGGCCGATTTCCTCGAGGTTCCCAAGTCTCCGATCACCGGCACGGTCTTCGTGAACGCGCGGTCGACCAAGATGGTCCACATCTCGGAGTTCACGTCCGAGCTGATCAAGCACGGTAAGCT
>DAOVZQ010000062.1 GCA_030635025.1 bacterium | reverse complement strand
CTGGCACCTCGTGTCCCGTGCTCTTGAGTGGGGGCATCGACAGTAGCATTCTTGCAGCGCTCCTCTCTAAGGCTAATGTTGTCTCAGAATTGTACACCCTCCGTGTGGGCGCGAAGAATCCGGATCTGGAGGCTGCGCAACTCGTCGAGATCCCAGCCGCCGGCGGGATTGCCGTTCTCGTCCCGACCTTCGAGCGTGTACCAGAACACCTGCCCGAGCGCCGTGGCGTCGGGGCCGAGGGCCGGTCGCACGTCCGCCGGCAAGGCGTCGGCGGGCAGACTGCTCAGCTTCTCGAGGATCCGTGAGCGGGAGTCGTAGAAATCCGCCTGCTCCTCGAAGATCACGTAGATGGTGGAGAATCCGAAGTACGAATAGCTGCGGACGGTCTTGACGTCGGGCAGGCCGAGCAGCGCCACGGTCAGGGGATAGGTGACCTGGTCCTCCATGTCCTGCGGTGAGCGGCCCATCCACTCGGTGAAGACGATCTGCTGGTTTTCGCCCAGGTCGGGTATTGCATCGACGGCGATCGGATTGCGGGGCAGGTCGCCGACCTCCCAGTCGAAGGGCGCGACCATGATGCCGAACGCCGTCACGAACAACACGAGCAGGCCCACGACCAGCTTGTTCTCAAGGCAGAAGCGGAGGAGGCCGTCCAGACGGCTGCCTTGGTCTTCTCGGTTCGGCTTAGTCATCGACCTTCCCTCGTTTCCACGGTCGCGATGACGGCGAGGGTGTCGGACTGGCTGCCGCAGCGCAGCATCGACGCCCCGTAATAGGGGTTGGCGGTGACGGTTTCGAGTTGCAGCCAGTCGCCGCCGTCGCCGCCGTTGGCCATGGGGCAGTGGAAGAGGCGGACGACGCGATCGTCGTTATAGCCATAGCGGTTAAGGGTGGCCCATAGGGTGTCGGTGAGCTGCTGGAGGGGTTTGCGTCGGGCTGAGATGTCCGAGGCGGCCACCACGACGACGAAAGCGTCGTGCAGATGCGCCGCGTCCGTCATCCAGGCTGCGTGCGCGTCGCCGGCGAGCGACATCGGCACGGCATCGATCGCTTGCACGGCTTGCTCCGCAGCCACAGCGGCCTTCTTGTCGTCGTCGCCGGCCAGGGCCGTCTGCATGGCGAGGTAGGCGTCCACGATCGGGATGAGGCGCTCCTTGAAGGCTTCGCTGACGGTGAAGGTCTCCATGGAACTCTCGTGTGCGCCGCCGTCCGACTCGTTGTGCTCGGAGGGTGACGGCGCGCCGTGATCATGCCCAGGCGTCGGGCCGCCGCCCTTGGGATTCATCATGCTGGGCTTGGCCTGGATCTGCAGGGCGCTGTCGATCTTGAAATTGCCGCGCGTGACCACCAGTTCGCCTTCTTCGAGGCCGTCGCGTACGACATAGTGGTCGCCGGCCCGCGGGCCGAGGGTGATCTCCCGGCCCTCGAAGGTCGGTTTCTCGTGGCCGGCGAGTCTCACGTAGACAACCGCCCGTTCGCCCGTGATCAACGGCGCCGTGTCGGGTATGACCAACGGATCGTCGTCCGTGTCGCGGGTCTGCGAAACGGTCTCCGCGTTGACGAAAAAGCCCGGTCTGAGCAGGCCGTCGGCGTTGTCCACGTCGAGGCGGACCTTCACTGTGCGCGTGCCCGGGTCGAGCACCGGGTCCATGAAGATGACCACGCCTTCGAAATCGCGCCCGGGGAGAGCTTCCACCGTGAAGCCGACCGACTGGCCCTCGGCGAGCCAGGCCAGGTCGGACTCGTAGGCGTCCAGGGTGACCCACACCTTCGTCAGGTCGGCGACCGTGTAGAGCCGCGTGCCGGTTTCCACATACAGGCCTTCCACGGCGTTCTTGTGTACGACGACGCCGTTCAGGGGCGACGTGATTGCGAGATGATGTCGCGCGCCGTCCCCGTTTTCGATTTCCGCGATTTGCGCGGTCGTCAATCCCCACAATCGCAGCCTTTCGCGGGCCGATTTTACCGTGGCGATGGCCGTACGCCGCATGCGCGGATCGGTGCTCTCGCGCAGTGAGCGCTCCGCTTCGAGTGCGTTGAGCAGTTCCACTTGTCCGGCGTACAGGGCGGGACTGTAGAGCGAGGCCAGTCGATCGCCCGCGGCGACCTTTGTTCCCGTGTAGTCGACGAAAAGCGTGTCGATACGGCCGGCGACACGCGACGTGATCGCACGCACACGCGTCTCGTCGTAGTCGACCTTGCCGGTGAGTCGGGTGCGGACCTCCATGGATCTCCGCTCGACCGGGGTCGTCCTGATTTCCGCCAATGCGGCTCCCGCTTCGGAGAGCACCAGTGTGCGCGGTCCCAGGTCGTCCGCGGCATCATCCTCCAAAGGGATGAGATCCATGAAGCAGATCGGGCACTGACCGGTTTCCGGCAGCTGGATCTGGGGGTGCATCGAGCATGTCCAGGTTGTCGGAGCCGATGATTCTGCGGCCGCGGTCGATAGGACCTCACCCGGTGTGCCGCCGCCTCGGACCAACAGTCCCAGACCGAAGGCCGCGATTATCGAGATCACGATTATTAGTCTTCGCATGTCAGTCTCCCTCAGGGGTGATCACGGGTGTGTGGGTGTCGATGGGGGCGGCCGTGAGACGTTCGATCTGGGCCTGTTGTATCAAGGCGTCGGTGTGGGCCCGGATGCGTGCGAGTTCGAATTCCAGCAGCACGCGCTCGGCGTCGACCAGGTCCAGAAACCGACTCTCGCCGGTTTCGTAGGCGGCGCGGATCGCACTCAGAGACTGCCGGGCCTTGGGCAACAGGGTCGATGTGTAGAGGGCGTGTTTCCGGGCGGCGTCCGCATAGGCGAACATGGTGCCTTCGAGGTCGGCGACCAGGGCGTTGCCGAGATCTTGCCTCATGGCGGCTGCGCCTGATCGGCGCGCAGCGGCTTCACGCGAGGCTGAATGGTATTTCCCGCGCCAGAGCGGCAAGGTCACGGCCAGCGAGGCCGACACGGCGTCGGTCCCGCTTCCCGCGACGCCCGCCATACGGGCCGGGCCGGTCTGGATATAGGTCATCCCCAGGGTGAAAGACGGATATCCGCTCTTGCGCGCCAAGCGCTCCGCCTCGGTGTGCTCTTCCTGTTTATGGTCCCAGGCCCGCAGCCTGGGGTTGTCTGCCAGCACACGCAGCGCCAGGGCTTCGCGGTCGAGTTCGACCGGAGTGAAGGACGGCGGCAGGTGGGCGTAGACCGCTGCCTCGGGGCGTCGATCCAGCAGGGCGTTCAGATTCGCCCCCAATGGACGGCGTCGGTCTTTGAGTTCGGCCAGTCGATTACCCAAGACACCTAGTTCCACCTGGGACTTGATCACGTCCGCGTAGGATCCGGCTCCTGTCTCGTACCGGGCGCGCGCGACCTGTTCCCAACCGGCCAGCAGATCGATATGCCGCCCGGTGATGTCGATGATCGCGTCCAGGTAGGCGTTCTCGAAGTAGGCGGTTCGCACATCAGCCGTCACACGCAGGATCGTGTCGTCGAGGACGGCCCGCGATGCGTCTACCCTCTTTCGCTCGACCTCACCCTTGAGAGACAGCGTGCCGAACCAGGGGATGGATTGCGAAAGTGACAGCACCCGCTGCTGGGGACCGACGCGCGTCTCCACGGATTCAAGGAATTCCGTCACGCCGAGGCGCGGATCGGGTAGGGCCGTCGCCTGGGGAATCCGCTCGCCGGCCGCCTCCATAGCCGCCGCCGCCGCTGCGATTCCCGGATTCCGCGCCAAGGCCTCGGCTACGTAGTCGTCGACCTCGCTAAGCGGGTTGCCCGTGGCCGTGGCCGTTGCTACAAAGACCGGCAACAGCACGACAATCGCCCAGCACATCGAAGAGACCTTCCTGTCGGGTATTGGTCGCATCACTTTCGGCCTCTGGTCTTTAATTGAGATTCGATGACGTACAAAGTCTCGATAGCCCTCATAGCATGAAATAGGCCAGTAATTAAGTAGTCATTTAATTGACTATATTGGAGAGAGTTAACAGATTTCAGACAATGAAGAGACTGTAGGAAGTGAAGAATATTCTACAGTCCGACAGAGAATAGTCTCGAACCAAGGACGCTCACGGTTGACGCCTGCCGCATTCCCGTTACTCTTGAGGGCATGAACACTTATCTGCGTGTGCTGCGGCTGGTGAGGCCGTATCTGCCATACATAATTCTGTCGATGACCTTCATGGTGGTGTTCTCGCTGCTCAGCGGGTTCAGCATCGTGATGATCGCCCCGTTCCTGGAAGCCCTGTTCATGACGGAGACGGCCGAGGTCGCCGTGACGGGGGGGCAGAGCGTCCTGGCGACCGCGCCGGTCGATACGCTCGAGGCCTTGTCCCGGGTGGAGGACCTCCGTCAGGGCTTCGATCCGGCCGTTCTGCGCGACACGCTCATGACCCGTCTCAACGGTTGGCTGCAACGCGACACCAAGATGGAGACCCTGTGGGTCATCGTGCTGGTCTTCTTCTTCCTGAACCTGATCAAGAATCTGACCGGCTACCTGCAGACCGTGTGCACCGACTATGTGCAGCACAGTTTCATCCGCGACCTGCGCAACCGGCTCTACGAAAAGTTCACCAGCCTACCGCTTTCGTTCTATCACCGACATCGCGCTGGGGAGTTGATCAGCCGCGCCACCAACGATGTGCTGGTGGTCAACCGCAGCGTGAACGTCAGCTTCACCAATCTGGCCCGCGATCCAGTGATGATCGTCATGTATCTGGGCATGTCGCTGCTGTTGAGTTGGCAGCTGACCCTGTTGGCCATGACGGTGCTGCCCCTGAGCATGATCGTGATCGTGAAGATCGGCAAGAAGCTGCGCAAGTACAGCCATCGCCAGCAGGAGAAGATGGCCAACATCACCACGCGCCTGCAGGAAACCATCTCCGGCATTCGCGTCGTCAAGGCCTTCACCAACGAGGAGGTCGAGAATTCGCGCTTCCGCGAGGAGTCGCAGCGCCTGTTCAAGGATCTCTTCAAGATTGCCCGCATGCAGCGGCTTTCGTCGCCGTTGACCGAGCAGTTGTCGGTGCTGGTGGGACTGTTCATCCTGTGGTACGGCGGGCGGCAGGTCCTCATCGGCGGCGAGTTGCCGCCCCAGCTCTTTATTCTCTTCCTGTTCTTTATCTTTTCGCTGGGCAAGCCCATCAAGGAACTAAGCCAGGTCAACAACGCCATCCAGGAAGGCATGGCGGCGGCGGAGCGGGTCTTCGCGGTGCTGGATCATCCCGTGGAGATCGACGAGCGGGAGGACGCGATCGCGCTGCGCGACGTGCGCGGCGAAATCGAACTGCGCGACGTGAGCTTCGCCTACGACGAAGGGGAGGCGGTCCTGCGCGGCGTGGACCTGCAGGTCAACCCCGGAGAGGTCGTGGCCCTGGTCGGGGCCAGTGGCGCGGGCAAGTCCACGCTGGTCGATCTGATCCCGAGGTTCTACGACCCGACCGACGGTCATGTATTGATAGACGGTCACGACCTGCGTGATCTCACTCTGGATTCGTTGCGCGGCGCCATGGGCATGGTCACTCAGGAAGTGATCCTCTTCAACGATACCGTGCGCAACAATATCGCCTATGGTCTGACCGATGTGAGCGATGACGACGTGGTCGCCGCCGCGCGCGCCGCCAACGCCCACGACTTTATAATCCAGATGTCACACGGCTACGATACCTTGATCGGCGACCGCGGCCTGAAGCTGTCCGGCGGCCAGCGGCAACGCGTGTCGATTGCGCGCGCCATTCTCAAGAATCCGCCCGTACTGATTTTCGACGAGGCCACCAGCGCCCTGGACACCGAGAGCGAACTGCTTGTCCAGGAAGCCGTTGACCGCCTGGTGCGGGACCGTACGACCATCGTCATCGCCCACCGCTTGTCGACGATCCAGCACGTGGACCGCATCTATGTGATGCAGGGAGGACGGATCGTGCAGATCGGTACCCACACCGAATTGCTGGCCGAAATCGACGGCCCCTACAGGTCGCTGCACGACCTGCAGTTCCGGCAATAAAAACGCGTGCAACCTTCTTCACGGTGTCTGCGTAGTTTCGCAGCACAGGGAGGGGATCCCGCACCCGGAGGTAGCATCATGCAGACACGAAACAAACACGTCACCGCCATCCTGGCGATCTTGCTTTCACTCGTTCTCGTGGCGCCGATTTTCGCCGGCGACGACGACGACGATCGCACCATTACGGTCATCACCGACGACGGTGAGCATTTCGTCTGTCACTTCGACGACGGCGAGAATATCCGCATGGTGAACATGAACACCGGCGACGAGGTGTTCGAACTCGACTTGGGTGATATCGAAGACGCACTTGAAGAGGCCTTCTCTGGTCTCGAAGAGGCTTTCGATGATATGGATCTGAATCTACACATCGATGGGGAAGACAATTTCCTGCGCTTCGCGGCCGACGACGACGAGGTGATCATCGACTTCGACGCCATCATCGACGGCGTATCTGAGGCGGTCGCGGCCTTGAGCGAGATGGATTTCGTGGAATCCCACCACCGCTTCCGCGGCGCCGAGGGCATGGAGGAGTTGGAAGATGAACTCGACGCCCTGCGCGACGAGATGCGAGAGCTGAAGAGGGAGCTCAAGAAAGAGCGCAAGCGAGACCGGCACTAGCCCCGGTCAGTCCCAGTCCAATCGAAGCAATTCAGGCAGGCCGTCGACCAACCAGTCGGCGGCCTGCAGCTCTTCGGGGGTGCCGAAGCCGGGCAGGCAGCCCACGGTGCGCGCACCGGCGGTGCGACCGGCCTCGATGTCCCCGGCCCGGTCGCCCACCACCACGGCCCGTGATGGGTCATCGACCAGCGCCCTGACCATGCCCGTCTTGTTCGTCGCCACGCCCCGGTCGACGGCTTCTTCCAGACAGAGTGTGTTTGCGAAGTAGCGGTCGAGCCGGTGACCGGCGATTATGGCGCGGAAATAGACGGTGCCGGCGTTGGAGAATAGGATCAGGTCGTGGCGCGTCATGAGGGTGGCCAGGGTTGTCTCGACGCCGGGGTACAGGGCGGTTCGCCCGCCGTCGATGGCGGCGACTTCCTCCTCGGCCGTGAAGCGTCCGTAGGATTCGGCGAATGCGGCGCGCATTTCAGACGGGACCGAGTCGGGGGGATAGGCGGTCTCGAAGTACTCCCGCGACGGCAGGCCCATGCAGTCGGCGATCAGCCGACGGTCGGGAGCGTCGGGCGGGAGGTCGTGGTGGCGATAGGCGGCGGACAGGCCGTCGGCCACGGCATCGACGACCGCGGCCCGACTGTCCAGCAGGGTGCCGTCCATGTCGAATAGCAGGGTGGTGGGGATCACTCAGCCGCGCTCCCGGATCAGGCCGGTCACTTCGCCGGGTTCGGCGTGGCGTCCGGTGTCCTTTTTGGAGTAGACCAGGACGCCGTCCACGACGACCTCGAAAACGCCGTCGCCCGATTGGATCATTTCGGTCTCGGCGCCGAATTCATCCGCGAGTTCTGCCGCCAGACCGGCGGCGATGGGGTCGTAGTTTCAGACCTTGCAGTATTCGATCGTGACCTTCATGGGGCTCCTCGTCAGAATTCGATCAACAGCTTGGGCCATTCGGCCAGTTTCTTCGCGAACGATTTGGGCTCGAAATCGTCGATGTGAACCACCGTTTCGGCACCACCGTCCAGGATCACATTATAGATATTTTTCTGGATGCCGTTGGCCTTGTCCTCGAGCAGGTTGCGCGTGACCATCCAGGTCTCGAAGATGCGGCGGCCGATCACGCTGTGCAGCGTGAGTCCGTTGACGATCACGCGGTCGAACTGCTGGATGTGGAAATTGCCCTGCTTCAGGCCGAAGAGCACGATCTCGCCGCCGCGCCTCGTGGACTGGATGGCGTTGTTGACGCTGCTGTTGAAGCCGGCCATTTCCAGGGCCACGTCCACGCCGATGCCACGGGCCTCGGCACGCACGGCCTTGACCAGATCCTTGTCGGCCCCCCAGCTGTGTTTCGCGGCTTTCGAAAGGTCCAGGGGGATCACCACGTCGGCGCCCAGCTTCAGGGCCATCTCGCGGTTCTTGGCCACGGGCTCGACCCCGATCACCCGTGTCGCGCCGAGGGCCTTGGCCACCATGATCACGAAGAGTCCGATGGTGCCACAGCCAAAGACGCCCACCGTCTTGCCGCGCAGGTCCGCCTTCATGCAGGCGTGGACGGCGTTGCCGAAAGGCTCCTGCAACGCCGCGACCTTCAGCTTGATCAGTCGCTTGTTGGTGGGCCAGAGAACTGACGCCGGCAGCTTGATGTACTCGGCGAAGCAGCCGTCGCGGCTGATGCCGATGATCGTGTCCCTGGCGCAGATGTGGGTCTGTCCGATGCGGCACTGGTGACAGGTGCCGCAAATGATGTGCGACTCGCTGGACACGATGTCCTTGGGGCCGTAGCCGAAGGTGGCCGACACGCGAGATCCCACGTCCACGATCTCGCCGACCAGTTCGTGGCCGATGATTCGCGTGGTCTGCTTCTCACGCTTGAGGCTCTCGAAGATGTGCCCCTTGAAGGCGGTGCGGTTCCAGATCCCCCGGTCGCTGCCGCAGAAGCCGGCGTAGATTATTTTGACGATGACGTTGTCACCGTCGGTCGGATCCAGGGATTCGTCCAGGACGGGCCGCGGCATCTCGCGTTTGACAAATCCGGTGGTCTTGTCCCAGGGCATCGCCGACTTGTCGTAGATCAGGGCTTGCATGTTTCTGGACAAACTCGGACCTCCGGGAGCGTGTGAGGGGCGTCGCCGTAGACGTGGACCGGCGCCGATGTCGCAAAGGTACATCGGCGCCGGGTTTGGGGCAACCGTCAGAGATTCGGGGGCCTGGGCTCGGGCTAATTTATCGTATCGTAGTAGTCGTCTCCGTAGCCCCAGCCGTTTTCGTTGGCGTTGCCACCCTCGGCCTTTTCCTCCTCGTCGATCAGATCGTCGAGGGAAACAAGGTCCAGACCACCGTTGTCGCCGTTTTCCTGTTCATCGTAGAGCTCATTGTTGGGGGATAAGGCCTCGGTTGCCTCTGTGCTCTCGTCGGTTGCCGAGCCCAGTTCCCGCATCAGGCGCGCCAATCCGTCGGGATGGACCGATGAGCCGCTCTCCACATGCATATCCGCTTCGAGACAGTCGTTTGCGGGGGGTTCTGGCGCGGCAAAGGTCGGCTCCAAGGCTTCCAAGACATCCAGGGGTTCTTGCACTTCGAGCTGCAGATGACGCAGGGTGATCTCGTCCATGAGGTCGAAATAGGCCCGGCTGCCGCTGGACTGGCGGTCGTAGATGACTGTCGGTTTGCCCTGCACGGCCATCTCGGTCAGACGCGTGTTGCGGGGGATCGAACGGTTG
>DAOVZQ010000276.1 GCA_030635025.1 bacterium | reverse complement strand
CTCGCAACGTCGCGGCCTTGGAGCAGGCCGTTAAGGAGACGGGTACCCTGGTGGTGGAAGCCGCCGGCTGTGGGTTGGAATTGGGGGGATATCCCGGCACGATCGCCGAGGCGGTTGTCGATGCGGCGGTGTATCTGGTCGAGCTGCCGCTGCCACCCTTGCGCGAGGTGCCGCTGCGCGTCGTCTATCACGATCCCTGTCACGCCCGTCATGGACAGGGGATCATGGGCGAGCCGCGCGTGTTGCTGAGCAGGATTCCGGGACTCGAGGTGCTCGAACCGGATGAGGCCGACGTATGCTGTGGAAGCGGCGGAGCTTATTCACTCATCCATCCCGATTTATCGAGGACCATGGGCCTTCGCAAAGCCCACGACCTGGCGGCAACCGGAGCCGACGTAATAGCGACGTCGAACCCCGGTTGCCTGGGTCAAATCAATGATGCCCTTGCCCACGAGGCCGTAACGCTGCCCGTATTGCCGCTCACAGACTTGATCTGGTACGCCACGCTGTCCTGATCTTGGACAACCACAGCAACAGGCGAGCCAAACAGCGGGTCACCCTCGGAACGTGATAATTACGGGACTCTCCGCTGCGGGGTTGACATATGAAATCTTCGATGATAGCTTAATAGCGATCAAGCGATATAGCACTACAGGGCAGGAAAGGCGCTCATGGCGACCGGTTTCGTGAATCCAGCCGAGACATTCAAAGCCGTCAGCGATCCAACGCGGTTGCGACTACTGCGTCTGCTGTCCCGCGCGGAGCTCAACGTTCAGGAAATGGTGCAGATCCTGGGTATGAGCCAGCCAGGCGTGTCGAAGCATCTCAAGGTTCTCCTCGAGGCCGGCTGGTTGAGGCACCGCAAGGAGGGGACGTGGAGTTGGTACGGTCTAGTGGACCGCACCCACTTCGTCTCGGGTGCCGATCTGCACGACGTGGTGCTCGATGGACTGCGCCGCGCTCCCGATGCCGAATGCGATGACCGTCTTCTACAGAAGATCCTGGCGGATCGCGATAAGCGGTCCGGGAGTTTCTTCGCCGATACCGCTGAGACATGGGATCAGATCCGACCCGCCTTCGAGCATCCCGACGTGCAGGCCGGGGCCGTGGGCGCGCTCGTTCCCCCGGGACTCGAACTGGTCGACATCGGCACCGGTACGGGAGCCTTGTTACCTCTGTTGGCCGCAACCGGCGCATGCGTTACGGCCGTGGACGCATCGGCCGCCATGTTGACGCGTGCCCGTGGTCTTTGCGAGCGCGAGGGGCTGACCAACATCGTTTTCGAGAAGGCGGACATCCAGGATCTACCTTTTGCCGATGCCCGCTTCGACGCAGCCTACTGTTCCATGGTCCTGCACCATGTGGCTCGACCTGAGCAGGCTGTGCGGGAGATGGTGCGGGTCGTGAAACCCGGCGGCAAGGTTGTAGTGATGGCTTTCACGAGACACAATCTGACCTGGTTGCGTGAGGAACTCGCCCACCAGTGGCTGGGCTTTTCACGAGACGAAATCATCGAATGGTTTTCCCGGCTCGGTCTGCGGACCGACCGTTATCTGGAACGGGGGTTGTCGCAGTTGGCGACCGCCCGCGAAACGTTGCCGCCCGCCCTGCGCGGCCGCGACGAGGACTGGCCCGACGTCTTCCTGGCTGTTGGCGTCAAGCAATAGACGAGTCGATAATCGGGGCGAAGCCCCCTTACACGAACGAGGATGGAAATACGATGAGCCCGAAACTCGCAGAAGGCACCAATTACAAGGTCGCCGACCTGGGGCTCGCCGCCCAGGGACGCATGAAGATCGATTGGGCCGAGTCCCGCATGCCGGTGATGGCGGCGCTGCGCAAGGAACACGCCGCGAAGCAGTCGCTCAAGGGCATGAAGATCGCCGGTTGTCTGCACGTGACCAAGGAGACGGCCGTGCTGATCGAGACTCTCTCCGACGCCGGCGCCGAGATCTCCTGGAGCGGGTGCAACCCCCTGTCCACCCAGGACGACGTGGCCGCCGCCCTGGCCGAAGCGGGCACGTCCATCTATGCCTGGCACGGTATGGACACCGAGGCCTTCTACTGGTGCATCGACCGCACCCTGGACTTCGAACCGACGCTCACCCTGGACGACGGCGCGGACCTGATCTTCTCGGTTCACAACCGCCATCAGAACCTGATCCCTGGCATCATCGGCGGCACTGAAGAGACCACCACGGGCATCCATCGCCTGCGCGCCATGGCCGCGGACGGCGCCTTGAAGTACCCGGTCATCGCCGTCAACGACGCCGAGACCAAGTGGGACTTCGATAACGTGTACGGCACCGGCCAGTCGAGCATCGACGGCATCATCCGCGCGACCAGCGTCCTGTTGGCGGGCAAGAACTTCGTCGTGGCCGGTTACGGTCACTGCGGCAAGGGTTGCGCCATGCGGGCCGCGGGTCTGGGCGCCAACGTCATCGCCACCGAGGTGAAGGCCACCGCCGCCCTGAAGGCGACGCTCGAAGGCCACGAGGTGCTGCCCATGGACAAGGCCGCCGCCATCGGCGACATCTTCATCACCGCCACCGGCATGAAGGACATCATCGTCAAGCGGCACTTCGAGGTCATGCGCGACGGGGCCATCATCTGCAACACCGGTCACTACGACTGCGAGATCAATATCGAGGATCTTGAGGCTCTGGCGGTGTCCAAGCGTGAGATCAGGCCCAACTGCGACGAGTACACCATGGCCGACGGCCGTCACATCTACCTGCTGGCCCAGGGGCGCCTGGTGAACCTGGCCGCGGCGGAAGGTCATCCTTCCGAGGTGATGGATATGAGCTTCGCCAACCAGTTCCTCAGCATGGTGCGACTGACGAGCGAGGGGAAGGACCTGTCGACCGACGTCCACGACATTCCCGTGGAACAGGACCAGTCCATCGCCGGCATCAAGCTGAGCAGCATGGGCATGTCCATGGACGTGTTGACCGAGGCGCAGATTCTCTACGCCGACGACTACTCGGCCGGAACCTAGACCGGATCAGGCTCACAAAAAAAGGGCGGCCCTCGGAGGGCCGCCCTTTTCGTCGTCCGGAAGGAATCTACAGCCCGATGACCAGGCCCAGCGAAAGATTCCAATAGTGGGTGTTTGTCCAGAAAAAGCTGTCGTTTATGGGTGACTGCAGACCGTCGAATTTGATCTCGTCGCCCGTCTTGACGTAGCCCCAGAAGAGCTGGAGATCCAGGAGGGCCTTGTTGCCGAGGCGGTACTCGGAGCCTATGCCCATGCCGGCGCCAAGATCCGTACCCTCGATCAGCTCGTCCTGATAGGCGATCGTGTCGCTGCCGCGGCCGTCGCTTTCCAGCGCCCAGTCGAAGTACATCACGCCGGCGCGCAGGTAGGGATTAAACCGGGACTCGGGCATCAGCTTGTTGCCCAGAAAAGCGGTCAGGTTCAGAAAGAGACCGTCCATACGGATGTAATTGTCCAGATTGATCGGATCGCCTTCGAAACGTGAGTTGATGTCCGTCATGGCCTGGGATCGATTGTCGACCATGCTGAATCCCGTGCGCATTCCGCCCAACGACAAGGACAGGCCGTCAAGGATGTAGGCCCGGACCTCGGCCGAGTATCCGAAGCTGGCCGTGGTGAGATCGTTGATGTCGTAGATCTCTTCCTTGAGGATGTTGATCGGTATGAGGTGCACGGCCGACCCTGAAAAGGCCAGGACGAAGGGGTGGCGTTCGCGGCCGGTTTCGACCTCCGCCTCCTCGTCTATACCAGTCAGGGAACCGATCTCCTGGGCTGAAGATACGGTGGCGCCCAGCACGAGGACGAGCAGGCACGAAAGCTTGATTCCGGTGGTGAACCCGGATAAAGAGAGGACCGAACGCATACGTGCGCTCCTTTCACAGGGTCGAAGCTATAAACGCGCATGGAATATACAGCTTCAGGAAGTGCTTGTCCAATGGTCTTGCAGAGGCCTGGATGAGATGGGGACTTGCTCTGATTCTCCCGATAGGGTATCATTATTTGTTGTAAGGCGCTAAGCCTGACAACAGTGTCGATGCGGTCCTACGCAGAGCTTGACTCGCAACTGCGGAGCGGCCGGTGAGACCGTCCAGGTGACTGAGTCGCCATCTGGACCAACACCCTCGCCCGCATCGGCTATTATCATCCTGGGCCGGCCCGCTTCGGCGGAGTTCGGCCCAGGATTGTATCCAGCCCGGTTTGCGGGCGACCGGAGGCCAATCATGTCACCCGCCAAGTCGACCCAGCCCAGCGTGGATCTCCTGCGCGCCTTGCCCAAGACCGATCTTCACGTCCATCTGGACGGTTCCCTGCGACCGTCAACGGTTCGCGAACTGGCCAACGACGAGGGATTGCCTTTCAATTTTGCGACCGACGACGATGTGCGAGCGGTCTGCCAGGTGGGAGAGCAGTGCGAGAGTCTCGAGGACTACCTGAAGGTCTTCGACATTACCCTGCAACTCATGCAGCGCCGGGACGAGCTTGAGCGAGTCGCCTTCGAATTGGCCGAGGACGCCCACCTCGAAAACGTCCGTTATCTGGAAGTCCGCTATT
>DAOVZQ010000132.1 GCA_030635025.1 bacterium | reverse complement strand
GGAAATCCGGGCATTGATCACGATGGATTGCCCAAACCCGGTGTCCAGTCCATCGAAGTGATCATCTTTCGCCGAGATACCGATTGGGAAGACGTCCCTCCCGACGATACGGATTATCCCAACGCCAAATACGCTCGGTTCTATATCAATATCATTTTCTTTCTGGAGGGTGGACAGAACACCATCACAGTTTCCTGCATCCAGGATTTCTACATAACAGCCACTGAAGTGACCAAGGATGACGCCACCACGCAGACTCAATATTTCCTCACCGATCAATACGACCTCAGTGGTACATTGAAAGCCAACGAAGACATGACATGGGGAGGCCTCAAGTCTCTCTACAGACCATGATGATTCCAACATCCATTACCGGAGGTTCTGACTTGCATTCGAAGAAGACATTCGCCTGGTTCCTGGCCGTTAGCCTGATTTTTGTCTCGTTCGGACTGGTTGGTTGTTCCGACGACGATCCGGTCGCCCTGGACGACACGGATCCCAGCCCCTATGTGTGGCCTGATACGGCCGATAAGCTGATGGCGAATTTCAACGTGGCCTACGCCAGTATGGATATCGAGGAGTACGAGAACTGCCTCCATCCGGACTTCCAATTCATCTTCATGAACAACGACAGCTGGGATCGTGCGGACGACGTGACTTCGACCGAGAATATGTTTGCCGGTGATCCGGGCGAGGATCCTGATGGTATGCCCAAGCCTGGAGTCCAGAGCATCGAGATAATCGAACTGACCCAAATGACTTTTTGGGATACCACTCTTCCCAATTATCCCGACTTCCCGAATACAGAAAAAGCACTCTACAAGGTCAACATCATGTTCTACTTGGATGGTGGCGAAAATACGATCACCATCACGGAACAGCAGCTCTTTTATGCCGTTGCTGTTGAAGTGGACCAAGGCGACGGTACATCCCGGACTCGGTTCTACCTCACTGGGCAGCAGGACCTTGCAGGTGAGAATAAAGGGAATGAGGATATGACTTGGGGTGGGGTCAAGGCTCTCTATAGGTAATGATATCGCTCTGTTTGGGGAGGTGTAAGTGAGAACCAAGTACGGCACATGTTGCGCAACGATTGTGATCGCCTTGGGGCTATCCCTGTTCCTCGGCTGTTCCGATGAGAATCCCGGAGAGCCGGATCCCGGAGATTCCCCCGTGTATATATGGAACGACACGGCCGACAAGTTGATGACGTGGTTCAAGCTGGCCTATACAAATATGGATATCGAGGGTTATGAAAACTGCCTGCACCCGGACTTCCGTTTCGTATTCATTAACAACGATAGCTGGGATCACGCGGACGATGTGGCTTCGACCGAGAACATGTTCGCCGGTAATCCGGGAGAGGATCCCGTCGGAGCCCCCAGGCCCGGAGTCCAAAGCATCGAGATCATCGAGATGACCCAGATGCTTCCTTGGGAGACGACCCTTTCCGATTCTCCTGACTTCCCCAATACCCAAAAAGCGCTCTACGATGTCAACATCGTGTTCTACTTGGATGGTGGCGAGGATACGATCACTGTTACGTCACAACAGTTTTTCTTTACCGTGGCCGTAGATGTTGATCAGGGAGATGGCACAACCCGGACCCGGTTCTACCTCTATGGACAACAGGACATAGCGGGTGAGGAGAAAGTGAATCCGAGCGCTTCCTGGGGCGAAGTCAAGGCTCTCTATCGTCAATGATTTCGATCTGTGACCGGAGGTTATAGGTGAGACCCAAATACGGCTTCCCATATGTCATCATGATAGTCGTAGGGCTGTCCGGCCTTCTCGGCGGCTGTACGTCCGACGATCCCAGCGACCCCGTGAACGATCCCGTCGTCCAGTACATATGGCCCAACACCGCCGACAAACTGATGGTGAATTTCGAACTGGCCTACGCCAATATGGATATCGACGAATACGAGAATTGTCTTCATCCGGACTTTCGGTTTGTCTTCACGAACGGTGATATATGGGAACGCGCGGATGATATGACTTCGACCACGAACATGTTCGCCGGTAATCTAGGACATGATTCCGAAGGGAACCCAAGGTCTGGAGTCCAGAGCATCGAGTTCATCGAGATGACCCAGCAACTGATCTGGGATACAACTCGACCCGACCACCCACACTTTCCCGTGTCCGATCAGGCGCTCTACAAAGTCAAGATCACATTCTATCTGGACGGCGGCATGAACACGATCACCGTCTCATCCCAGCAGCTCTTTTATGCCGTGGCCCTGGAAGTAAATCAGGGTCTCGGCACAACCCGGACCCGTTACTTCCTCTGTGGGCAGCAGGATATCGAATCCAGGAAAAGTGGAATTGAGACAAAATCATGGGGTGAGATCAAGACGTTCTTCGCCGAGCATGACAAAACAGGGAGGCCATGATCATGACCCTTGAAAGAAACCCGCTTCTAACGAGCCTGTTCATCGCATCACTCTGCCTCCTCCTGATCGGCTGTTCCGAAGACGACCCCGCCGCTCCCAACGACGATCCGGCCTACCCGGCCGCCACCCACCCCGACACCCTGATGGCCAACTTCATCCGCGCCTACGAGGCCATGGACGAGGATGCCTATGCAGATATGCTGTCAACGGACTACATTTTCGATCCGGTCAACGAGGGCGGCTACTGGGGATTCCCCGAGGGCTGGGACCGGGCCACCGAATTGGACATAGCCCACAACATGTTCAGCGGCTTGCCCGGCGAAGATCCGGATGGGATACCCCGTCCGGGCATCCAATCAATCTCGATCAACGCCCTGACCCGCGTGGCCGAATGGGCGCCCGTTACCCCGGATGAAACCGTCTACAACAACGCACAGTACGCACTCTTCGACGCCAGTATCACCTTCTATCTCGAGGGTGGCGAGAACACCATGTCTGTCTACTACGATCAGGTGTTCTTCATACGCGAAGCGACCGGCAAGGCGACCGACCAGATGGTTTACCAACTCGTTGGACATCGGGAAATCCAGTCGTACGACAAGGGCACCGAGAACAATTCCTGGAGCGTAATCAAGTCCATCTACATGTCGCAGCCCGACTGACCGCGCCCAACATCCCGAACGCGCACGCTTCTTGTATCACCATGAAGTCGTAAATCAAGCAATCCGCGCATCTGACATGATGGCACGGGTTTGTATTTTTGATCGCCTTGTATGGAGGTCGGTATCGATGCGCATTCTGCCCAGAATTCTGGCGTTTGGCCTGATGGTATTCGGCGCGTCCGTGTGCCATGGCGCGCTTGATTGCAGCGGGATGGTCGAGGTCGAATTGAACGGTGTTTACGCCGGCGACAACACCGGCTTGCCGAACAACGTTACCACCTACGGATGCAGCGATTGGGATGAGTCGGGCGGCGAGGTCGTCTATCATCTCTTCCTGGCCACGCCCAGCCGCTTCGAGGTGCGACTCGAGAGCGTGTGCGACCTGGACCTGGCTATCCTCAGCGACTGCGACGAGTTCCTGGGCTGCATCGAAGTGACCGACGACGGCGCGATAACGACAAGCCCCCAGCAGGGCGATTTCTACTTCGTGGTGGATGGGTTCGAGGGTGCCGCCTGCGCTTTCCAGCTCTACGTCGACGACGTCATCGTGGGCAACGAGACGCGGACCTTCGGGGAGATCAAGGCGCTGTACCGACGCTAGTCGACCGTGGCGTAGACCATCGCCGTGAACAGGTCCGGCGTGAAGAACACCTTACCCCATTGCTCGTCCAGTTCCGCGGTGGCGCCCGCGGCCTGGACCTCTTCCAACGACATCCCCGACGTCTTCAACGGTGCGACCGCGTCGCGAAAATCCGACAGCATGTCGCGGTAGGTTTCCAGGTCGGCGCGCGTGCCGATCGGTCCGTGACCCGGCACGATCACCGTCTCGTCTCCACACAATCCGATGATGGTTTCGACAGCGGCGATCATGCCGTCGATGTCGCCGCCGTTGGACGTGTCGATGAACGGGTAGCCGCAGTTGAAGACGATGTCGCCGGTGTGGATCACGTCGGCGTTGCGGAACCTCACGACCGCGTCGCCGTCGGTGTGGGCGTTGGGCAGGTGGAAGATCACGATCTCTTCGCCGTTGAGTCGCACGACTAGCGAGTCGCTGAAGGTGATGCTGGGCAGGGCCGCGTCCGGAGCGGGCGGCTGCGTGTGGTCGAGCAGTTCGATGCGCGTCTCTACAGCCATGAGCCTTCGCACGTTCTGGTGGGCGATGAGCACGGCGCCGCTGTTGGCCAGCGCTTCGTTGCCGCCGGTATGATCGAAGTGCCAGTGGGTCGAGACGACGTAGTCAACGCCGCGGCCGGTCTGGGCCTGCACGAACGCCACCAGCTTCTCCCCCAGTTGCTCGTAGTCGTCGTCCACCAGCAGTACGCCGTCCTCACCGGCGATCATGACCACGTTGCCGCCGGCGCCGCGCACGTGCCATAGGCCGTCGGTCAGTTCGGTGGCTGCGAATTCGAAGCTGTCCCAGTCCTGGGTCAAGGCGGGTAAAGCGCAAAGCAGAAGGGCGAGAACCGTCAACGACCGGGTCACCATGGGGCCTACTCCTTGGGTAGAACCGCCGTCTGGAAGGGAATCCAGGCGGGCGCCAGGCACGACTTGTCGTCGCAAGCCTGGCATTCGAGCTCGAATTTCAGGGGCTCGTCGAGTTGGGCCATGAGTATGCCGCTTATGGTCAGCGTTTCCTTGCCGTCGAGCAATGTAATCGACTGGCCGAGGAACCTGCCGCGGTGTCCTTTGGGATACGCCACCTTCACGGCGGCCAGTGGCAGAGTATCGAGCCCGGCGACGGCGATACCGTAGTAGGCCGTATCGCCGTGGGCGTAGAGATGCCAGCCCTTGTCGATGTCTATGGTCACCGTCAGTGAAACCGTCTCCCCCACACCGGCGTGAACACTCACGGGCGCTTTGACCGAAACGACCGAGGACGAATCGCGCATTCCCTGGCCAAAGGCGAGGGCGGCGGCAAGCAAGACGACGGCGATTACGGCGATGCGCATATCATACCCCTTCTGGATTGTCTTTCAGACGCGCGGCCGTGCGTCGGAGCACGTTGAGCAGTCGGATGATGTCGTCGCGCTGCATGTTTCGGTTTTCCACGTTCACCCGCAGCGTCACGCGCTCGTTGAGAATGGTGTGACTGAACCAGGCGTCGCCTTCCCGTTCCACGGTGGCCTGCATGTCACGGTTGAGCTGATCCACTTCTTCGGGCGTCCGTTCGCGGTCGCTGGGCTCCCAGCGGAAGGTGCAGATGCCCAGTGTGTTCGGCCCGACCAGCTTGAACTCCGACGTGCGCTGCAGCAGCCCCGCCAGGACCCGCGCCAGTTCGATGTCCTTCTCGACCCACGCGGCGAAGCGTCGCCGACCGGTCGCCTTCATGGTCATCCACAGTTTGAGGGCGTTGAAGCGGCGGCTGCCGTGTAGTCCGTACTGGAAGAAGTTGACCTTGTCGCCCATGTGGAAACTGCGCGGATCGTGGGCGGTCGCGTCGTCGGCGCTCGTCTTCTCCATGTAGTACTCGGGGCGCACCAGGAAACTGCGGCGCAGGAAATCGCCGTCACGCACCAGGATTCCGCCCGCTTCGAAAGGTGCGTAAAACCACTTGTGCGGGTCGACGGTGATCGAGTCGGCCCGTTCGATGCCCGTCATCATGGGATTGTATTTTTCGCTGAGCATGACCGCACCGCCGTAGGCCGCATCGACATGGAACCAGCAGTCGTGTTCGCGGGCCAGGTTCGCCAGGATCTCCAGCTTGTCGATGCTGCCCGTGTTGGTGGTGCCCGCGATGCCGATCACCGCACAGGGCCGCAATCCCGCCGCGACATCCTCGCGCATGGTGCGCGCCAGGATATCCGGGTCGATACGGAACAGTTTGTCCACGGGCATCTTGCGCAGCTGCCCGTGTCCGAGCCCCAGCACGTCGATCGACTTGCGGAACGAGTAGTGGGCCTGCTTCGACACATAGAAACGCAGCTTGGCGGTCTCGGCGAGATGCGGAACGGCATCGGAATCCCAGGTATCGATATCACGATCGAGGGCGCGGTTGATGGCAAGCTTTAGTCCTGTGAGATTGGCGAAGGACCCGCCGGAAACCAGCGTGCCGAACGACTCGTCGCCCATCCCGAACAACTCGCAGAACCAGCGGATCACGCGCTTCTCCACGGCCGTCGCCGCGGGTGCGTGCCGCCAGGACGCCGCGTTCTGGTTCATGGCCGAACAGAGGGCGTCGGCGAAGATGGCCATGGGCAAGGGGCTGGGATTCATCATGCCGAAGTAGCGGGTGCTGCCGATAGCCATAGAGTTGGGGAAGATCTTGGCGCGACATTCCTGCAGGAGTTCTTCCGACTCAATGCCTTCCTCGGGCATTTCCTCGTCGAAGAGATCGTCCAGACCCGCCGGCGAGACGGGGCCGTAGACCCGCCGTCCCTCCAGGCCTTGCATATACTCGGAGATCAGGTCGACGATGGAATAGCCGAGGTGGCGAAACTCCATCTCGTCCCAGAATTCGTGCCCGTCGTCTTTCGGTACTGCCGGCATCACTTCACCCGTCCCGGATAGAGACCCGCGGCGATTTCCTCGAGCACCACCGCCGCGCCGTGCTCGGCGACATGCGGCGCGACGCGATCCGCCGCCTCCCGCACCTCCGCCGGCGCGTTGCCCATGGCCACACGATGCCCCGCCGCCCTGAACATATCAAGATCGTTGTAGTTGTCGCCGATGGCCACGATGCGCTCCCGGGGCACGCCCAGTTCGTCGGCCAGCAGCGACAGACCGCTGCCCTTGGTGCAATCGGCGGCATAGACCTCGATCCACATGTACGCATCGCGGGACAGCAGCGTTTCGGTGTTGACGATCTGCACTTCGTCGCCGAACGCGTCGCGGACCGCCTCGTTCAGCGCCAGGACCTTGGCCGTCTCGTCGATGGTGCCGACCTCCAGGGCCGAGGGCGGCAGGTGGTCGAGCAGGTCGTCCACCT
>DAOVZQ010000257.1 GCA_030635025.1 bacterium | reverse complement strand
CGCGACACCCACGACACCGAGATCGCCGAACACATCTCGGGTTGCATGGAGCCCTTGCCTGATACGCAGCGACTGGCTTTCGTCCTGCGCGAGGTCGAAGGCATGGCCAGCGAAGAAATCTGTAATACGCTCGATGTTTCGCGCACCAACCTGGGAGTGCTCCTCTACAGGGCACGCAACGCCTTGAGGGAGTGCCTCGAGAGAATCATGGGCAGGTAGAACAATGCTGAAGTGCAAGCAAGTGACCCACATCATCGCCACCGGAGAGATCGAAGAACTCTCCTGGATGAAGCGTATCGAGATGCGCATGCACCTGATGATGTGCAACCACTGCAGGGAATACGTCTCGCAGATCTTCGCCATGGGACGGGGCGTCAAGCGCCTCTTCGGCCAAGAGGAAGATCCCGAGACCCTGGCGCGCATGGAGCGAGACATCATGGCCGACAGCGGCTGCGACCACGGAGATCATTGATGACACGAGCGATCCTGATCCTGACCGCCGCGATCCTGTTCGCCGCGATCGCAACCGCGGACGAACGTCCCGAGCCCGAAGTGCACGGCGTCTTCGACGGCGACCCGATGTACACGCTCCTGCCGCCGGACGCCATCCCCGCCATCCGCGATCCCGAGTACGTGATCGGCGAGGCCGCGGCCGCCCAGATGTCGCCGGACGAACCGGTGATCGGCCTGGCCAGAAACGGCGATGCGGTGTGCTGGTCGGCCTGGCAGCTCGACCACCACGAGATCGTCAACGACCACATCGACGGGACGGCCATCGCGGCCACCTGGTGACCCCTCTGTCATACGGGCGTGGTCTACGCCCGCACTCACGCCGACTCGACACTCACCTTCATCGTCTCCGGCAAACTCTGGCGCAACAGCATGATCATGCAGGACGTGGAGACCGGAACCCTGTGGAGCCATATCACCGGCGAGGCCATGGAAGGCGCTTTGGCGGGCGCACACCTGGCGATGATCCCGTCCGTGCAGACCTCGTGGTCCGAATGGGTCGCCGCCCACCCCGACACGCGCGTGCTGCACAAACCCGAAGAGATCCGGTCCTCCCAATACGAGGCCTACTTCCTCAATGAAGACCGCGCCGGCATGTTCAACACCGAATGGCTGCGCGAGCGGTTGACCGCCAAGACGTTGGTCCACGGCCTGGTGGACGGCGTTCACGCCCTGGCGGTGGTCGACGCGGCGCTGCGGGACAACGACGATCTGATCGTGACCCTGGGTGAGCACACGGTCCGTGTACGTCGCGATACCGACGGCGGCGTCATCGCCCTACGACAAGAAGACGGCGCGGAACTCGTGGTCCGCACCGCCTTCTGGTTCGCCTGGAGTGGATTCTATCCCCGCACCCAGGTGGTCGACTGATCCCCGGAGTCCTACCTCGTGCGGACCCGAATCCCGCCGCTGCCCGTATCGAGGATCACGCGTGAATCACCGTCGCCCACGGTGAAGCTCACGTCGTCGCGCTTCTTCCGGCCGATATCGACGCCCCGCACGTCCACGCTGATGCCGCCGCTGCCCGTGTCGGCCGACACGCGGGCCGAAGCGTCGTCCGGCATGGTCAGGTCAATACCGCCACTGCCCGTGTCGATGATGTACTTGCCCTTGCCCATGCGCAACAGCTCCAGTTTGACGGCGCCGCTGCCCGTATCGATATGGACGGCGTCGGTCTTGATCCTGACAGCCGTCACACCGCCGCTGCCCGTGTCCACGTGCAGCTTCTCGCAGTCCACATCTTCGACGCGAACTTGGCCGCTACCCGTGTCGGCATGTATCCGGTCACCCTTGCAGCGTGCAATGACCACACTGCCGCTACCCGTATCAGCATTCACGTCGCCCTCGATATCGGAGAAGTCGATGCTTCCGCTCCCCGTGTCGCCGAGCACGGAACCCTCAATACGGTTGGCCACAACGGAACCGCTGTGGATGTCCAGCACCAGGTCGCCCTTGACGCCCTCGGCCTCTATTCCGCCCACTCCGAGTCGGATGTCGGCCATGCGGTTGCGGGGAACGCGCACGGTGACGTCGGCCCATACCTCGAGGCCCTTGCCACGGCCGGAGACCGTAATCCTGTCACTCTGGAGCCCACGCACGATCTTGCCGAGCCAACTGCTCTTGTCGTCGACGTCGTCACCGTTGAAGGAGATGGTGGATTTACCCCGGCCCATGCGCGGATACACGTACTTGCGCTGCTTGTCGACGGGAAAGACCACGCGCACGACGGCTTCGCGGCCCTTGTCCACGTCGATCTCTATTCGGTCGCGCGACGCGTCGTCGCCCTTCACTTCGATCCGGATCTCGAACTCGTCGCCGGATGTGGGCTCGACCTTGATCTCCCCTACGAGACTGATCAGCAGCAATTCATCGGCGTTCAATTTGAAGTTCTCCGTGAATTCCCCCGCGATTGCAGACGAGGCCAGAAGGAGCAGCATGATGCTGCCGGCAAGGGAGAGACGAGTACGGAGTTTCATGATTGGACCTCTCGTTGGCGATGGTGGCAGGGCGTTAACACGAATGCATACGCATTACCGGCAGAAACGGTTGCATGACGAATAGGATGTGGCCGACCCCGAGGGGATCGGCCACGTCCGAAACGAGAATGTCGGAGACTCTAGCGGTACAGCGTCTTCATGCTCCCCCAGGAGTAGATCTCGTTGGGAATGGCACAGCTGATGCTCATCCGCGGACAGCAGACGTCGAACAGCTCACCGGTCAAGGCCCCGCACAGGAATCCGGGGTAATCGGCCGGCATGACCGTGCCCCAGGAGGGATGCCAGACCAAGGCGGCGTTGGTCACGATGTACTCGATGACACAGCCGTTCTCGCATTCGTCGATGCTGCCGGTGATCATGATGTTGGAGTTGGCCTGGACAGGCACGAAGTTGCTGTAGGTGACCTGGATGTCCACCCGACAGTAATTGACGGTGCCGACGAGATCGACCGTGCCGTCGCCCCAGGCCCCGTCCTTGGACAACCACACCTGGCCGCCGTCATAGTTGGTGCCGTAGGCGGCGAGTCCGTTGCCGGAGGCGTCGACCGTGCTGTACAGCAGCTGCGCGCCGGCCGCATCGACCGCCATGCCCCAGATGTGCCATTCGGTGCCGAGAGCGGCTCCGTCCCAGGAATAGGCGTTTTCCATGTTGCCGGGCTGGCCTGGATTGCCGCCGCACCAACCCTCGGAGGCGCGACCCGTCATCAGGGATCCGTCGGCGTAGGTGAACAGGCCGTCCACACTCGGGCACCCCGCGGTGACGGTGCCGGCGACCAGGATCAGGATCAGGACCGTGAATAATGATTTCATGGGGGCTCCCCCTTGTCTCAGATGACTGAGTTCCATTTTGGTCAGGCCGGACTCGACCTGATAAAATGCGAATAGTGGGCGAGCTAACGGGGTCTTGTAGGAAGGGGACCCCGGAGTAGAAAACACCATATCAAATACAGGATGCAAATTCAATGACTTTATATGCTCATAATTGAACCCCAATACGCGCATATGAAGCTGGAAACACCCGGATGGACGATATCCCGGGTTGTCAGCAAATAGGTGTTCTGTCATCGTTGAGGAACCTGTGCGGCAGTTACGCGTAGGTGGGGGGCGTCAAGGAACGCCGCTACGGCTGATCGACAAATCTCATAAGGAGTTCGTGATGATGCAGAATCGGATAGACCGTACCCCTTTCAGGCTCCTGGTTGTGATTGTAGCGACTCTGGCCGTCATGCTGACGGGTGTCGCCATGGCGGCCGAGGTGGTCGTCATCGACGGCGTCACGCACGTGCGCAACGGCGCCGAGCCCCGTGACGGCGTGGAGGTCCAGCAACTGGAAGAACTCTGGCGCGTGGGCGGCGAGGACGACGAAGACAACATCTTCGGCTTGATCACACGTGTCATGGCCGACGAGGACGGCCTGGTCTACCTGTTGGACACGCAGCTTTCACAGGTCTCCGTATTCACACCCGACGGCGAGTTCTCACACACCTTGAGCCGCGAGGGCGAAGGTCCGGGCGAAGTTCGCTTCCCCGTCGACATGCTCATGATGCCCGACGGTTCGGTGGGACTGGTGCAGACCTTCCCGGGCCGGGTCATCTGCGTGGATTCCGAGGACAACCCCGCCGAGGTCTTCGTACCCGGCGGCGACGACCCGACCGCGGGCGGTTTCCTTTCGCTGGTGGACGTGCAGTGCGCCGGCGAGCACATGGTCCTGGGCGGCGTCTTCAGCACCATCAACCAGGAAGAAGGATTCCAGATCCGGGATCACTTCATCCGCAGCTACAACGCCGACGGTACCATGAAGCTGTCGTACCTGAACGACCCCAAGAAATACGAATTCGCCCACCTGGACATCGACGAGGCCGAGCAGTACTTCCCCCAGTTCCGCAAGTGGGTCCTGGCCGACGACGGTCGCATTTTTGTGGCCGAGTATCGCGAACAGTATCAAATCAACGTCTATGGGCCCGACGGTTCGCTGGTCCAGGTGATCGAGCGTGATTTCGAACACTGGAAGCGTTCAGACGAGGAAAAGGCCTACGTGGACAGCATCCTCGAGGCCCAGCTCCGCCAGGTGCCTTTCCCCGTCGAGCGGAGCGTCGCCGAAGTCGATGAGGACATCAGCGGTCTCGCGTTGCGTCCGAACGGCGAACTCTGGGTGCTGACGAGCCGGGGCTTCCGCGGCCCACCCGATGGCATCATCAACGTCTACGACGTGTTCGACGCCGACGGTGTTTTCGTCCGCCAAGTCCACCTGCCCATCGACGGCGACGGCATGCAGGACGGCGTCCTCTTTGCGAGCGACGACAGGTTGATGCTGGTCAAGGGCTTCACCGACGCGCTAATCTCCCTGCAGACGCAGGGCGCGGG
>DAOVZQ010000122.1 GCA_030635025.1 bacterium | reverse complement strand
CTCGCCGTCACCGGGATCATCACCCTGGTGGCCCTCGGCCGATACGCCGCTGACGCGGATTCGGTATTCGACGCCCAACTCGGCCTCGAGAACATAGACGGTATCGTTGCGGACGGCTTCGAAGCGGAAGTCTTCATCGTTCTGGGACGAGTACACGATATAGTAATCCACGGCCGCCCCTACGGAGGGGGGGCTCCAATGGAATGAAACAGGGACCGTTTCTCCCAGAGCGAAGCTGGGAAGAAGCACCATAAGTGCCAGAAATAGTCCGGTTGAGATCCGTTCTCGCCGGTCCGTCGTCAATGTGACCTCTCCAGGAATACTCGTTCGTTGCCTTGCTACTGTTGTCGTCTCACGCCTGCACCATTTGCAACTTGGGTGCCAAGCAGGCAGTCCTTTACCGCTGCGCCTACAACGTCTTGTACTGCAATGTGTTGGAGATTCGCTTCTGCGTCGATCCGTTAGCGAGGGCCTCCTGCCCGTCGCGCATATGGGGCGGATCGCGAAGCGATGTCACTCCTTGGCCATCAACTATGAACATTCAAGTGTCTTTGTCAATGGTCGTATAGTCAGAATGGCGTCATTTCTTCAATTGTCCTACGGATTCCGGTTGTACCCTATGGTTCCGAATGAGTCTGCGGTCGCACCCGGTTCTGGACGGTGCGGGCGCGCGAGGGTGGACGTGGGCACGTCGTTGCACCCTGTGCAAGTCAAACGTGCAGCATGCAATCCTGGATTATTCAGAGGCCTCGATATCAGGATCGGTGTCGGTAACTTGCCAATCCCCTTCGATTTCATCGTCTTCCGGGTCGTCCTGTTCGGCCAGACGCCGGCGCGTGCGACGAATGCGCATGATCGCGCCGAAGGCAAAACCCACGGCCATCAGCACGAAGAGGGTAGGCCAGCGGGTGAGCGTCACCAGCCAGCCGAAGCGGATACGCATGGAGCGGGCGAAACGGGTGGTAAACTCTTCGTACTCCGTACCGGTCACTTCCGCGAAGGCGACCCGGAAATCTCCGTTCAGACGGGTGGCCAGGACAATCTCGGCGATTACGTCCTCTCCGTACCAATCCAGCAGCGTTTCGACGGCGAGCAGACTCGCCCTGTAGGCGCGATCGGCCCACTGGACATTACCGGGAAAACGGCCCTCGAGCCCCTGCAGATCGGGTACGAAGCCGTCCATCATCAGGGAGACCGTATCGCGGAACCGCCACTCCCCCGAAACCTGCTGGGCGACGCCTTCGTGGAACCAGGACGGCACGCGGGTGTTGCCCATCCCCTGATGCAGTAGGCAGTGGGCGATTTCATGAAGCATGACATAGGGGACGGTGCGACCGACACCCTGGACACGATCACAATCGATCCAGGCGGTGCGTCCCGAGGCGGCGCCGACACCCCAGTCGGCCACGCGGCCGCCGAGCGTGTCGCGAAAGACGGCCGTGGTCACGAGATGGACATCCACCTGAGGCTGTTGGTGAACGAAGGGCCAGATCCGGTCTGCCAGGGCGGGACCGTATTCCCGCAGGGCGGCCCGGCAATCACGCTCGAGGTCGGGATGAACGTCCGGGTGGCGGATAAGGCGAATAGATAGATTCGTTTCCGCCCGTGACTGCGCCACGAACGCATCGGCCGGCCAAACAGCGGCCAACCCCAACACGATCAGGATGATGATGACCCTCTTGAACATGTGAGACCACCTGGTCGGTTACCGAACACCATTGACACGTCGAGCCCCGCGGTCCGATGATGAGGCATCGCGTCCCGGACCGCAACCTCAGCCCCCAGGTCGATCGCCGGAAAGGACTTCGCCTTGCCCCAGCCCGGACCGACATTGGCCGAGATCAAGTCGACCCTCTCCCCCGATTCGCGCATCTCCGTGCTCACGGGCGCGGGCATCTCCGCGGCCAGCGGCGTCCCCACCTTTCGCGGCGGCGCGGACAGTCTGTGGGAGAACGAGCGGCCCGAGGACCTGGCCACACCCGAAGCCTTCCATCGCGACACGGACAAGGTCTGGCGCTGGTACGATTGGCGACGGGGACTGGTGGCCGACTGCGAACCCAACGCGGCCCACCTGGCCCTGGCCGATCTGGCGCAAGTCGTCGGCGACGTCACGATCATCACACAGAACGTGGACGGTCTGCACCAGCGCGCCGGCAGCGTGGACGTGATCGAATTCCATGGATCCCTCTGGACCCTGCGCTGCACGGCCTGCGGACTCGAGCAACACAATGAGGACGTCCCCCTGGAGTTGATGCCGGCCTGCCCCGAATGCAGTGGACTGCTGCGTCCGGGCGTGGTGTGGTTCGGCGAATCCATCGACACCGAGGTGATGCGCGCCTCGAGCCATGCGGCCCGAAACTGCGATGTATTCCTGGTGATCGGAACATCCGGACTCGTACACCCCGCAGCCGGCATGGCGATGCTGGCCAAGACCGCCGGCGCCACGGTGGTCGAATTCAACCTGGAACAGGGCGGCGTGAGCCAGTGGGTCGACCTCTTCGTCCCGGGCAGCGCCGACGAAACCGTCCCGGAACTGCTGCCATGACCAACGACACCGCGCGCCCCACACTCCTGCTGGTCAACAAGTTCTATCACGATGTGGGACCGGCCGGCGGCGTCGGCCGCTACCTGCTGCAGGAGGAGGAGGACCTGACCGCCATGGGCTGGCGGGTGGTGCCCTTCGCCATGCGCGACGAACACGCGCGTCCCTCGCCCTGGGACAAGTACTTCGTCAAGGCTCACGACTACAGTGCACCCCGCCTATCGATGGGCTCGCTCGGTGCGGCCGCGTCGCTGATCTGGAATCGCGAGGCCGCGCGCAAGCTGGACGAACTGCTGCAGGACATCCGTCCCGACGTGGCCCATCTGCACAACATCTACCATCACCTGAGCCCTTCGCTGCTGCCTGTGCTGCGCCGCCACGGGATTCCCGTTGTGATGACCCTGCACGATCTGCGCCTGCTCTGCCCGGCCATCCACATGATGCGCGACGGCGCGGTGTGCGAGCGTTGCCGAGGCGGCCGCTTCTGGGAGGCGGTGCGCGGACGTTGTGTGAAAGACTCGACAGCCGCGTCGATCCTGGCCGCGGTGGAGACCGCCAATCAGCGATCACGGCGCCTCTACGAGACGACCGTGAGCCGATTCCTCTGTCCCAGCGCCTTCTACGAGCGCAAGTACGCCGAGTGGGGTTATCCGGCAGACCGGCTCTCACACATGCCCAACTTCGTGGATCTCGACCGTTGGCGACCCGCCGACCGCGATCCCGACGACGCCTATCTCTACTTCGGCCGGATCTCCCGTGAAAAAGGACTGGTCACACTGCTGCATGCCCACGCCCGCTGGGAGCAGGATCGTCGTGGCGCCGGAGATCCACCGCCTCCCCGTCTGCGCCTGGCGGGCTCGGGTCCGCTTGAAGGCGACCTGCGCGCGCTGGCCGGTGAACTCGACCTGGAGCGCGTCGACTTCCTGGGGCCGTTGAGTCCCGACAACCTGGCGACGGAAATCCACGGAGCGCGCTTCACCGTTCTGCCGTCCGAATGGTACGAGAACGGACCGCTCTCCCTGCTGGAATCCCTGGCGGCCGGCGTACCCGTGGTCGGCGCCGACATCGCCGGTATTCCCGAGTGTCTCACCGACGGCGAGGACGGCGTGCTATTCCGCCCCGGCGACGCGGCGGACCTGGTGAGGGCCCTGGACCGAGCCAACGACCTGCCGGCGACCGCCCGCGCCGCCGCCCGCGCCCGCGCCGAAAAACACCACGATCGCGAACGCCACATGAAAATCCTGGCGGGAATCCTGGACGAAGTTCGGGTGTAGCAGCTATTCTGTGCCAATCGTCACGGACGACGATCCCGCCGCCGGGCGGGCGCCACCAACAGGAGTACTCGTCCCCTCATGCACCACAAGCTCATCATCGGCCTCTGCCTGCTCGGTCTTTGCGCCCTGCCCGTCAACGCCCCCGCCCAGGAGTGGCGAACGCACGTGGTCGCCCGCGGTGAAAACCTCACGGAGATCGCCGAACGCTACGGCGTCACGGTTCGCGAACTGATGAACTGGAATGAGTTGGATGACGATCGGCTCCTGGTGGGCCAGAACCTGTTGCTCCCCGACCACGACCGGGAGTGGCACGTGGTCCGACGCGGCGACAATCTCTCCAAGATCGCCGAGCGCTTCGATGTCACCGTCACACAACTCAAGCGCCTGAACCATCTGCGCGGCAGTCGGATCGTGCCTGGACAAAAGCTGCGGCTGCGGGCCGCCGACGGGGAAACGGCCGTCACCGTTGTCAGGCGGGGCGACACCTTGTCCCGCATCGCTGGACGGCACGGCACTTCGGTATCGGCCCTGAAGCGCATCAACGATCTGAAGAACGACCGGATTTTCGTGGGACAGAAGCTGCGCCTGCGCGAGGTCGATCGGTCGGTGCACATCGTCGAGCGCGGCGACGCCCTGTGGGAGATCGCCGAGGCCTACGGCCTGACCGTCGCGCGGCTGAAGGACCTGAACGGACTCACCTCCGACCGCATCTATCCCGGTCAGGAACTCGAACTCAACGGCGAAGCGACGCCCGCGTCCGCCACCTATACCGTGCGCCGCGGCGACAACCTCAACGAGATCGCGCGCCTGCACCAGATGAGTCTGCGGGAGCTGCGCGACCTGAACGGCATCCGGGGCTCCCTGATCCACCCGGGGCAGTCGCTGCACGTACGCCCCCTGCTGGGATCGGGCACCGTCCCAAGTGAGGTTCCGACGACACAGACTTTCGACTGGGAAAACCTGCTGGTCGCGGTGAGCGGCGTTCATCGGCTGGAAACGGGTAACGGGCCCTATTACTACGAGGGGCCGCGGGCCAACCATCAGCACAGCAAGACCTACAAGGAGGAGAGCTCCATCTCCCCGCTGGTCAGCTACAGGCACGCCCGCAAGCTGTTGGAGCGCTTCGATGCGGTCCTCAATACCGCGGAGCCGCTGAGCAACCGTCTGGACGGATGGCACTTTGTGCTGGACCCCGGACACGGGGGGATCGATCCGGGAGCCATCGTCGCGGGCAAGGACGCCCAGGGAGATCGCTTCTATATCGTCGAGGACGAAGTGGTCTACGACATCGCCCTGCGCGTGTACGTATTGCTCAAACTGCACGGCGCCAAAGTGACCCTCACCCTGATCAGCCCCAATCACCTGCTGCGCGGCAACGCACCCGTGTCGAGCACCTTCGTCCACGACCGCAACGAGGTCTTCAACAGCCTGGCCTGGAACCGCGCCAACAAGCCGGCCACCTGGCCCAAGGGTGGCCAGAAGTACCTGAACGCACGGATCGACATCGCCAAGACGGCCTTCAAGAACGCGCCCGGAAACCGCCAGGTCTTCCTTAGCTTCCACGCGGACAACGATCCGCCCACCGGTAACGCCGTCACACTCTTCTACTATCAGAGTTCTCGACGGACGGACACGGTGTCGCGAGACTTCGCGCGCAAGCTGCTGCCCGCCATGGGCGCCGGCGCGCGCATCAAGGGCCGGGCCCTTGGCGTACTCCGCCACAACCCCACCCGCTATAAACTTCTGGTCGAGATGCGCAACCTGGCGTTCGACGACCACATCTGGGCCGTGCGTTACGAGCAGTTACGGCAGCGTGATGCACAGAAGGTGGTCAAGGCGTTGTTGGACGCACTGTCCTAATTCACTGCACTCGGCTGTAGTTTACACGTGTAAATATCACAAACGCCGGAGGTGAAGCCTCGCTTCGCCCCCGGCGCTTTGAATATCGGTCGGTCCTAATCCGCAAGCCTGATCGGCACCTCCAGCACCACCGCGCCCCCATCGTCGCCGGGTCGGCGATCATCGAGGTTGCGATCGCGGAAGGTCAGCAGACCCGTGGCGGTCAAATCCTCGGGCGGCGCGGGCCATTCGCCGGTAAACGCCACGTCCAGATCGGTCGGTACGCCGCAGTACAAGTGCATGGGTCCGTCGCCCGCACGCGTGACCTCGCCCGAAACCGGCGTGGCGAGGCGGTAGGTCTCGACTATATCGAAGCCCCAACTCTCGGCATCGACACCCAGGGCGAAGCCGCCTACGACCTTCAGGGTGAACTTGGCCGTGGTCGCCGACGCGGGTTTCGACACGTTCACGTCGCAGACCATCCCGTCGAAACCGGTGCCGCGCACGGCGTGGCCGTCGGCATCGAGGATGTTGACGGCACAATCGGTGAAGAGGTTGGCCGTGGCCTCGTCCATTTCGAGATGGAAAGAGGCGCGAGGCGTGGTGGCGTCGAGGGTGAACGAATGGGACCATTCGTCGGAGTCTTCGATCTCGATCTCGCGCTTGCGGCCGAAGCCGTCGATCACGGCCCGGACATCACCCTTGAAAACGCCGGGGAAGGCGCGGGTTACCGTCAGCGAACCGTCAGCCGATTTGCCGGTGCCGCTACGCGACAGCTCGGTGATTTCGGCGGGCTGTGTCGTGTAGGCGTCGAAGGACACGGTCAGGCGATAATCCGTATCTACCAGGTTGCCGATGGCCGCCACGATGTTCATTTCCCACAGACCGGGATAGAGGTCGTCGCCTGTGATCACCATGTCGGAGACGGGATGCGTCTCCGGACGGGCGTAGCCGGCCCAATCGCCTTTCACTGCACCCTCCGGATTACAAATCTCCAGATAACAGCCGGCGCCGTCACGCGCGCCGAGATCCTTGCTGACTTCTAGTCGACAGCGCATGGCCGTCGCACCCGCGGGAACCGCCACGAAATGGCGCCGCGTGGTCGAAGCCTGCAGTCCCTTGCCGTCGAAGACGCGCATGGCGCCGTCGGCCGGGTCGGCCGCTTCACCCACCACGACCGTATTCCAAAGGGAGAACTCGCGGCCGGCCACGCCGGAAAGATCGCCGCCGTCGAGGGTCGCGAGAACTCGTGCGCTGTAAACGCCGGGATCGGCGATACGCTTGCCGTCGTAGGTCACATCCACCGTCATGGCCATGTCGCCGCGGATGTAGCGTTTGCCCGACTGGACCTTCAGCCAGGACGCCTCGCTATTGAACTTGAACGACCGGAAGAAGACGTCTCGCTCGTCAGGCGTCAGATCGGGGTGGAAGACCGGACGTACCCGGAAAGTGACGCGCTCGGGGTCGACCGGCACGCCGCCGGGCGTGCGCCAGTAGGCGGCGGGCGCCTGGCCGTCGCTCTGCAGCGGGCAATAGGTCTCGATTTCGTAGT